>JAUWYT010000316.1 GCA_030615705.1 Chloroflexota bacterium | reverse complement strand
GGCGGTGAAAATAGCGTGAAAGTTGCGTGAATTCTCCGTCAAGAAAAAAGCTTAGCGCCGGATGCGTTCTCCTATCAATGTCCGGAGCTCCTCGGGGTTATTCGATCTGGTGAGGGCCTCTTCCTGGGTGATCAACCCCTTCTGATGGAGGTCCCTCAGCGCCTGATTGAAGGTCTGCATGCTGTATTGAGCGCCGGTCTGGATCACGTTGGGCATCTGATAGGTCTTCCCCTCCCTGATGAGGTTACGAATGGCAGGGGTGGCGAGCATCACCTCCATAGCCACAATCAGGCCATTGCCATCCGCCCTGGGGATTAACGCCTGATAGAGCACCCCCTGCAGGGTGATTGAGAGCTGGGCGCGGATCTGGCCTTGCTGGTGCGGAGGGAAGACGTCAATGATGCGGTCAATGGCCTGAGAAGCACTGGGGGTGTGCAGGGTGGCAAGGACCAGGTGCCCTGTCTCCGCAGCCGTGAGGGCGGTGGCGATGGTCTCCAGATCGCGCATCTCCCCCACCAGGATGACGTCCGGGTCCTGGCGAAGAACACGCTTCAGGGCGCTGGCAAAGGATTTGGTGTCCGTCCCCAGCTCCCGCTGGGTGATAAAGCACCTCTTATCCTTAAAAAGGTATTCTATCGGATCCTCGACGGTGACCACGCGCCGCCGCTCCCTCTCATTGAGGTAATCAATCATGGCCGCCAGGGTGGTGGACTTGCCACAGCCGGTAGGCCCGGTGACCAGGATCAGGCCCTGTGGCTTCAAGGCCAGGACCTTGCACACCTCCGGCAGCCCCAGCTCCTCAATGGCCGGAATCCTCCAGTAAATCTGGCGAAAGGCCAAGCTGATGGTGCCCTTCTGGAGGGCAGCGTTGACGCGGAAGCGGGCCAACCCAGGGACGCTGTAGGCGAAGTCCAGCTCCAGCTCCCTGGCAAACTCCTCCCTCTGGTCCTTGGCAGTTACGTGTTCAAAGGCCTCTCTGATCTCCTCAGGCGTGAGCCCCAGAGGGTCACCATAGGGCGCAAGCTCTCCATTGATGCGCAGCACGGGCGGGCTGTCAGCCTTCAGGTGCAGGTCAGAGGCGTCGCGCTCAACCACGATGCGAAGCAGATCGTCAATGTTCACAATCGGCACCTCAAATACCAGTCCATAATCTCTTTTCCATACAGCATCGCCACCATCCCGCCTGCAGCAAGGAAGGGGGCAAATGGAATGGGATCTTTGCGCCCCTTCAGGCCGGTCAACAGCAAGCCACCCCCTACCAAGCCTCCCGCGACAAAGGAAAAGAGGAGGGCCACGAAGACCGAGGGGAAGCCCACCACCAGTCCAATGAAAGTGGCCAGCTTGACATCGCCCATCCCCATCCCAGCGGGGTAAATGGAGGCAATGAGGAAAAGCAAGGCGAAACCGATCAGCCCGCCAAGCAGCAATTCCTTCGCGCTATGGCCAGGGGCGAAGGGTATAACCAGCAAGGCAACGACGATGCCCGGATAGATCACCCGGTTGAGCACGAGACGATGTTCCAAATCAATGAAGAAGATGACGATGAAGAAACAGGCATACAGAGTGCCTAGCAGCAACCAAAGGGAAAAACCGTAACGATACCAAAGCAGGGCAAAGAGCAGCCCCGTCGTTGACTCAACCAACAGCACGCGTCTGGGTATTGGTGCTCCACAGTAGCGGCACCGACCCCGTAGAAAGACATAGCTGAGCAGGGGGATCAAGTCGAAGGGGGCCAACCTTCGTCCACAGACTGGGCAATGGGAGGGCGGTGAGACGATGGATCCCCTCTCCGGCAAACGGTCGATGCAGACGTTGAGGAAACTGCTGACAGCCAGCCCCAGCAGGGCGTAGAGCAGGACCATCTTAACCGCTCAAGCCTCCTTCTTGAGAGCGAGCCCGATGTTGACCATGAACTGGGAGAGAGGCAGCGCCTCCGGATACGCTAATGGCGGCTTGGGCACCTCAACAGTATATCCCATCTCAGCTTGGATGATCTTATTTACGCTGGGTACGGCTGTCAAGTCTCCTGTCAGGAAAACAGGAGCCGAGGGATCAAGCGGTCTATCGGAGTGGCGTTGGTTGTAAAAGTCAATGGTGCGAATAACCTCTTCGACCAGACGACGAGCCTTCTGTTGCAGGTCAAGGCCCTCCCCACGCAGGGCTGCGCTCCGCGTGATGTCAGGGATAGCATCCCTCACCACTATCACGTGGAAGCTTTCGTTCTCCAGGTCAGCGATAACCGCATTCCTCTGATTGACGGCCCTGACGAGGGCGAAGGACTTGAGGTCCATCGCCTTGGGCCGGATCCCGGCTATTTGGAAAGCGCTCACGTGGGCGTCCACAAGGTCCCGTGGCACGCCCAGGACGTAAACCTGCTGCATATCACCACTCTCGCCGACTACCTGGTGGGAGAGATAGAGCTCTTCCACGGGCACGGGCATCGCTCGCTTTGCCTCGCGACCGATGGCACCCTCCAACAGGCTCGGCTTCATCTTGGGTAGGTCAAAGATGTGAGAAGCCGAGCCCAACCCTACAACCGTCAGGCTGGTGATAACCCCCCTCCTGGGCGCCTCTTGCTCCCCGAAAGGGGCCTCAAGGGCCAAGCCCACCTGCGCAG
>JAUWYT010000243.1 GCA_030615705.1 Chloroflexota bacterium | reverse complement strand
GGGGCACCCGCGCTGTGGTCACTCCCGACAGCGTGGCCATGGCTCTGGGCGTGTCTATTGCCGTGGGCCTCTTCTTCGGCCTCTATCCGGCCAGCCGGGCCGCTGCGCTGAATCCCATTGACGCCTTGCGGTTTGAGTAGTCTCAGTGGATCCAAAATCGCTAGCAGAGACGGCTCCCATAAACAGCCACGAATTTCACGAATTGACACGAAAACAGAACAAAACTAGTGAAAATTCGTGTTAATTCGTGGCAAGAATGTGGTACGAAGTGAACATGGCTAGAACCAAAATCCTGGTAGTGGACGACGATCGGAAGATTGTAGACCTGGTGCGGGCCTATCTGGAGAAGGATGGCTACCGGGTGCTGACCGCTTACGATGGCTTGCAGGCGCTAGACTTAGGTCGCCAGAAGCGGCCGGACCTGATAGTCCTGGACCTCATGCTGCCGGACGTGGATGGGCTCGACGTCTGCCGCATCCTGCGGGGTGAGGGCAACAAGGTGCCCATCATCATGCTCACAGCGAAGACCACTGAAGCGGACAAGCTCATCGGGCTGGATCTGGGGGCTGACGACTACGTGACCAAGCCCTTCAGCCCCCGTGAGTTGTTGGCCAGGGTGCGGGCGGTGCTGCGTCGAGTCGGCGAGGAGGAGTACGAAGGGCTCTCAGAGGTGCGCTTCGACGATTTACTGGTGGACTTCGTTCGCCACGAGGTTCAGGTACGGGGGAAGCCCGTCCGCGTCACCCCCACCGAGTTCAAGCTGCTGGAGGTGCTCATCAGAGAGCCAGGGCGGGCCTTCAGTCGGCTGGAGCTGCTGGACCGGGTCTTTGGCTATGACTTCGAGGGGTTCGAGCGGACGATAGATGTCCACGTGATGAACCTGCGCCGGAAGATCGAACCGGATCGCCATGATCCGATCTATATTAAGACGGTCTACGGCGTGGGCTATAAGTTCACTGAGGAGTGAGATGTTCCACAGTCTGCGCTTTCGGGTGCTCGTAGCGTTGATCCTGGTGATCGTGGTGGCCGTGGGGGTAGTGGCCTTCTTGGCTAGTCGGGCGACCACCGGCGAGTTCCAGCGCTATGTGGAGCGCGGCGGGATGATGCGCCACCGGCGCTTCGAGATGTTTTTGGCCGGGCACTACATGAGGAACCGAAGCTGGTCTGGTGCTCAGATGCTGGTAGAGCAGATGGGACAGATAACCGGGGACCGAATCGTCCTGGCCGATGAAGGGGGGCGGATCGTCGCCGATTCTGAGAACGTGCTGGTCGGACAGACCGTGTCTCAGGACTGGGCTGGACCAATTGCTCTTATCGTTCATCGCGGGGTGCCGGTGGGCGCTGTCTACGCCGATCCTCTGGGCCCGGCTGATGATCCTCAGAGAGAGGCATTCTTAGTCGCCATCAACCGCGCTTTGTTGCTAGCCGCGGTGGTCGCTGGCCTGGCCGCTGTGCTCCTCACGGTGGGCCTTTCGCGCCGCATCCTGAGGCCGGTGGAGACTCTGACCGCAGCCGCCCGGCGGATGGAGAAGGGTGACCTAAGCCAGCGGGTGGAGGTGCAATCCAATGACGAGATCGGCGAGTTGGCCCGAGCCTTCAACGCCATGGCCGACGGGCTGACCCGGCTCGAAGAGTTGCGCCGCAGCGTGGTGACCGACGTGGCCCACGATCTGCGCACCCCCCTGTGCAATATCCGCGGCTATCTTGAGGCCCTGCAGGACGGTGTAGTTGAACCGAAGCGGGAAGTCATTGACTCCCTCTACGAAGAGGCCATGCTCCTGAACCGCCTGGTGGACGATCTGCAGGAGCTGGCCCTGGCCGAGGCGGGACAGCTTAGGTTGGAGCGCCGACCAGTGGCCCCAGCCGACTTAGTAAACACAGCCATGGAGGCCACTCGTGCCCACGCGGCAGCCGAGGGAATTGCCTTGCGGGCTGACGTGCCGGAGGATCTGCCCCTCGTTGACGTTGATCCTCAACGGATCGGGCAGGTATTGGGTAATCTCTTGAGCAATGCCATGACTCACACACCCTCAGGTGGGGAGGTCGTCGTTGCAGCCAGGGTGAGGGAATCGGAGCTTGAAGTCAGCGTTAGTGACACCGGCGAGGGCATCCCTCCTGAGCACTTAGCCTACATCTTCGAGCGATTCTATCGGGCCGATAAGTCACGGTCGCGGGCTACCGGAGGAGCGGGGCTGGGGCTGGCCATCGCCAAGCAACTAGTAGAGGCCCATGGCGGGCGGATCACCGTAGAGAGCCAGGTGGGGCAGGGCACCACTTTCACCTTCACCCTGCCGGTAGCCGGGGCTTGACCCGGGCGACCAGAGGCAGATGCCCCTCAAAATGCAATTTGGCAGGCGAGGGTTTTTTTGTTTATTATGAGGGGGACGATGTGAGCGCTTCGTGAGCCACCATTTGACAAATCTGTGATATCGTACCATAATTATATTCGATTATCCTAATATAACTGAGAGGGGATAGGTGGGACGTGGATACGCGTGCTTACAGATTGCAGTCCAAAACTGCCAAGGCATTGGCTCATCCTACTCGCATCGCCATTTTGGAGATGTTACGGAGGGGAGAGAGGTGTGTCTGTGAGATGGAACCAGAACTGGAGGCGAGTCAAGCCAACATCTCCCAGCACCTGGCGGCGCTAAGGGACGCGAACCTGGTGGCTGGCCGGCGGGAGGGAATGCGAATCCAATATCGAGCTACTGACGAGCGGATATTTCAAGTGTTGGACCTCCTGGCCGTTATCCGTCACGATCAGTTGAACCAGGCTAGGCGGGCGCTCGCCTCTCTCGAATCGGTGAGAGCCTGAGGCCGCAAGAGGCGTTGACTCGCGCCATCGGGCCGGGGGTGTCAGGGGTTGTCACCCTGGTCCTCAAAGAGTTTGGCATCGTCATCCTCGGTGGGGCTTGGCTGGCTTCCCGGCCGCCTTACGCGCCACTCAATCGGGAACTAGCCTAGCCCTCGTCGAGAAGGAAGCACGTGGGAAAAGCTTCAACTGCGTGGAAGTGGACTTCAAGTTCTGTGCTGGGCTCATCTTGTCTAAGGCCGAGGTGATTTCCTGGGAAGAATGCCGTGGCAGAAAAGGCTAGCTAGTTATGAATAGGTTTGTACTTTAATCATGATAGGCAGGAAAGGATTCGACGAAAGATGACAGATAATAAAAAGCGGATTTCTATCAAGCTATCCCCTAAAGTCTTTCAGGGGATACTAGCTGCTTTGGCGCTCGTTGGCATGTTCCTGGTAGGAATGTGGCTAGGAAGAGCCCACTCCGCAGCCGGCTGGCCGGGGTCCTCCACCATCCAGCAGTTGAGGTCTCAAGTTGTTGGCCGAATCCAGAGGCAGCTTCAGAAGCCTACTCCCTCACCTGCGACAGCAAGTAGGGCTGCTGAGGTGCCACGCATTGGCTTGGAGGAAGCAAGAGAGAAGCTGGAGATTGGAGCCAATGTGGTCATTGTAGATGTGCGGAGCAAGGAGTACTTCGATGAAGGGCATATAAAAGGGGCTCTTTCCCTTCCCTTGTCGGAGATGGAAGCTCGTTATGGGGAGCTGTCCAGTGATAAGGAGATAATCATTTATGGTGATCGCTGCTGACCACCGGAAAGAGACAGTGCCCGTGCGGCACAGATCCTTATGGGCAAGGGGTACAGTGACGTCGAAGCTCTAAAGGGCGGGTTTCCTGCCTGGCAACAGGCGGGATATCCTGTTGAAAGGTGACGATGAGCTAGCCTCTCCTGTGGGAGTACGCCACCTTCTGCACAAAGAAGGACG
>JAUWYT010000203.1 GCA_030615705.1 Chloroflexota bacterium | reverse complement strand
GAGCGAAGCCGAAGGGAAGAATCTGAGACCCTTCGCCTTCGGCTCAGGGTGACAAGGGTTGGCAGATGATATCAACGCAGAACAGGGACACTACCCGGTTTGGGAGATTGTATCCAAGTCTGGCGTGTGCTGAGGTCGAGTCATGAGGGTGAAAATCCTTGCTATACTGAGGCAGCTCGTTGGGGCGAAGGAAATAGAGGTGGGCCTGAAAGTCGGTGATACAGTAGGGAGTGTGCTTGCCAGGCTCGCGGCCGACTACCCCACCCTGGGGGAGCGCATTCTCGACGACCATGGCAACCTTGAGACCTTTATCAATGTCTTCGTCAGCGGACGAAGCATAAGGTTCTTGGATGGCCTCAATACCAGTCTCAACGAAGGCCACGTGCTTGCCATTGTCCCACCGGTAGGCGGCGGCTAACGATGCCTGGCTGAACCCAGGCATCGGAAGAGGCCAGCCTGGAGCGGCCGAACGCAAAGCGGCTGTTGTAACTTAATCATCCCCTTCTACGGGCCCCTGGTCCTTTGGCACTTGTCCTGGACCCTTTGTCCCCTGTGTCCTTGGGCACCGTACTGGACCGTACGGTACAGTGCCACAGGACCAAGGGCTTGGGCACTTAGTCCTGTACCCTTGGTCCTCTGGCACTTGTCCTGGACCCTTTGTCCTTGGGCCAAAGGACCAAGGGCGACAAGTACAGGGCCCAAGGACAGAGGGCGGCCTGAGTACAGGGCCAAAGGACCAAGGGCGACAAGTACAGGGCCCAGGGACAAAGGGCTCAGGACACCGCTTTTCTCTGTGCCTTGGTCTCTTTGTGCTAAACAGTTTGGTTGCGGCTACGCCGCCCTATGATGGCACTGGCCGATCACGAAGAGCAGTCCTAGCAGGATAGCCACGTGCAGGTACATGTTGTGCACGTAGAGGTTATCGAAGAAGTTGTGCACCGAGAGGTGGGTCAGGACGCCCAGGACGCCTGCCGCCACTCCCCGCCAATAGCCCTGAGTTGTTCGGACGACCTTCCAGGCTTGCCAGAAGGCGGCTCCCGAGAGTGCAAGATAGGCTCCCAGGCCGATCAGCCCTGCTTCGGCGGCGATGTTGAGGTAGTAGTTATGCGCATGGCCCAGTGGTTCCGCCCAGCCCGGAAGGGAGTAGGCCGGGTAGACAGGCTCGTAGTTGCCGATGCCCACTCCCAACCAAGGCCGGTCGTTGAACATCCCCCAGGCAGCCTGCCAATGAGCCATCCGCTCCACCACGGCGTAGTTTGCATCGGTTACTTTTAGTCCCCGCACATCGAAAATGCGCAAGTAGGGGAGGAAATCGGTGAAGCGCTGGATAATGGTCTGAGGCAGCACTTGAATACTTCCCAGCAGCAGCGCCGAGGCGACCAGCAGACAAAGCAAGGCGAAGAGAACTGTTGCTCGCCGGCTGTGCGCTAGATTCACTAGAATGAAAGCGGCGGCAAAGCCCAGCCAGGCACCACGGGACCAGCTCATGATCAAAGCTGCGCCCATCAGGCCGAAGCCGAGGATAGCGAGTAGGAAATTGGTAACGAGTAGATTGGTGGATTGGTGACCGGTACCCACTTCCCGATTTGCCAATTTACCAATGCCCAGCAGCAAGCCACAAGCCAGCGGCAGAACGAGTCCCAGGTAGCCTCCATACGGATTGGGCTGCTCGAAAGTGCCATAGGCCCGCACGAAGCGACCGAGGACGACGAAAGCCTCCGGCCCCACGCGGCCGAAGAACTGATAGAAGCCGACAAGGGCCTGGCCGATGCCCGCTAGCAGCATCAAGAGGACTACAATCTTGGCCTGTTCCCTCTCGATGAGGTTGGATACGAAGAGATAAATGCCCAGGACCTCCAGCCACTTGAGGATTTCCTTGAAGCCGTATCTCAGTGAGAGGGCTCCTGTGAGCGACAGGAGGATAGCTCCCAGGAAGATGAGCAGGGGCAGAAGCAGCGGTGGGTAGATGGTCCTGACCTCTCTAGCTGCCACCATCTTAGCCAGCCAGGCAGCCAGCAAAAACCCCACCAGCGCCTCCGCCGCCCCCACCGTGAAGCCGCTGATAGTGATTTCCCTGACCGATCCAAAGGGCACGGCGAGGATCAGTAGATACAGACCATACTCAGGGCGGATCAGGGTGGCTAGAAAGACGATACTGGCAAGGACCACACCTCCCGCTAACGTCAGGGGCAGGATAGCGATGCTCAGGCCGACTGTGAGTACAATCAGGAGCAGCGCCGCATTGAACAGCGGGCTCCCCCAACTGAGGTCTGCGTGCCCGGCAAGCATTTTGCTTCTCAAGTTAGACCCGTTCCTTAAACGACTCGACCGTCTTCCGCAATCCTTCCTCCAGGCCAATCTTGGGCTCCCAGTTGAGTACTTGCTTGGCCTTGCTGATGTCCGGGCGGCGCACCTGGGGATCGTCCTTGGTGCGCTCGTCGGTCGGGGCAACGAAAACTATCTCCGACGAGGAGCCAGAAACCTCCAGCACCTTGTGGGCGAATTCGAGGACGGTCATCTCATCAGGGTTGCCCAGGTTAACCGGATAAACGTCGTCGGACAGGAGCAGGCGATAGATGCCTTCCACCATGTCGGATACATAGCAGAAGCTGCGGGTTCGGGAGCCATCGTCGTACACCGTCAGCGGTTCGCCCCGCAGGGCCTGGGTGACGAAGTTGCTCACCACCCGGCCGTCGTCTAACCTCATGCGCGGGCCGTAAGTGTTGAAGATGCGTGCGATCCGCGTATCCACGCCGTGGTAGCGGTGATAGGCCATGGTCAGGGCCTCGGCGAAGCGCTTGGACTCGTCATACACCCCACGCGGCCCAACCGGGTTGACGTGACCCCAGTAGTCCTCCCGCTGAGGGTGCTCCTGGGGGTCGCCATAGACCTCGGAGGTGGAGGCCAGGAGGAAGGTGGCTTTCTTGGCCAGAGCCAGCCCCAGGGCCTTGTGGGTGCCTAGAGCCCCCACTTTGAGGGTGGGGATTGGCTTCTCCAGGTAATCTACAGGGCTGGGCAGTGACGCCAGATGAAGAATGGCATCCAGATGCCCTTCCACATAGATATAGTTGGTCACGTCGTGCTTGATGAACGAGAAACCGTCCCGGCCTGCCAGGTGAGCGATGTTATCGGTGGTGCCGGTGCTTAGGTTGTCCATGGCGATGACCTGATGCCCTTCAGCCAGGAAACGATCGCAGAGGTGCGAGCCGATAAACCCGGCTCCGCCCGTGATGAGAATGCGCATCATAACCCTCCTGGATTCGGATTAAGCGGTAGTATCAGTAGCTGGGGAAACTCGCTGGAGTGCGGACGCAAGTCCGCCTTTGCAGTGCCTGAAGCAGGCTTGGGCTTGCACTACGTCAAGTACTGAGTATACAACAAAGGGGCGATAGCGTCAACCTGACGAAAGGCTTTCAACCTTGGTTGTCACCCCCAGTGTTAAGAAAAACACGAAGGCCAGGTCCACCAGGAAGTACGAATTGTCTATCAGGCCGTGGGCCAGGAAAGCGACCATGCTGGCCATGAGCCCCAGGAGCAAAGCCTTTAGATCACGGTCTCCCAGTTGTCTATGTAGCCGCAGGGCTTTCCTGAAGAAGGCAAATTGCAGCCATCCGATAGCTATCACTCCCAGGATGCCCAAACAGGTCCAGTAGTCCAGGATGATGTTGTGGGGATGGGAGAGGTCCAACTCCTCCCAGGCCTCGGGCAGGACGTAGCGGGTGCGGTACCGGTAGAGGAAGTTGTCCAGACCCACGCCGAAGAGGGGGTGATCGCGGATCATGTTGAGGCTTCCTTGCCAGAGCTTGAGGCGCAGGAAGGTGGTGCCGCTTTGGGTGTTGAATAGGGAAGCGAGGCGCTCGGTGCCGATGAGGGGTAGCAGACCCAGAGCAATAACCAGGATGACGAGTAATGACATAAGCAGGGCTCTTTTCCCCTGCATCAGGCCGAGAAAGATGAAGGCGGCTGGCAGCCCCAGGAGCCAGGCGCCGCGGGAATAGGTCAGATAAAGGCAGAGGGTGACCGGCAGCCCGACCAAACAGCAGATGGTTCGTCGCCGGAGTGAGCTGCCAAAGAGGGCGAGAGCCGCGAGGATGGGCACGATCCGCCCTAGAAATAGGCCCAGGTTGTTTGGTGAACCGTAGATGCCGTGGATGCGGCGTACCCCCTCGGCGGTGATGACGTCGCTGGTGAAGAAATACTGATAGAGGCCGATGAGGGAGACAATGGCCGCGGCCACAATCAGGGCTCCGACGATGCGCCACAGATGGCGTTTCTCCAAGGGGGTGGCCTTCAGCAGGAAGTAGAAGAGGGCCGACTCGAAGACGACCACCCGGAACTCCCGCATGGCCACTCCGAGGTTCTCGGCGATGAGGGC
>JAUWYT010000074.1 GCA_030615705.1 Chloroflexota bacterium | reverse complement strand
GACCCGTAGACATCTATGCGGAGATCGTTGGGGTCGATCTTCACCTCTACCTCGTCCACCTCGGGCAGGACGGCCACGGTGGCTGTGGAGGTGTGGATGCGGCCGCTGGATTCGGTGATGGGCACCCGCTGCACCCGATGGACGCCGCTCTCGTATTTCAACCGAGAGTAGGGAGAGGGGCTAGCACCCTCCTTGCCCTTGACAGCGAAGATGATCTCTTTGAAGCCGCCTATGCCGGTCTCGTTAAGGCTAAGAAGTTCAGTGGACCAACCGTGGTCCTCGGCATATCTGTTGTACATGCGATAGAGATCGGCCGCGAAAAGGCCTGCCTCATCGCCCCCCGCCCCGGCTCGGATCTCCATTATCACGTTTCGCTCATCCTTGGAATCCTTCGGCAAGAGCATCATCTTCAGCTCATTCAAAAGGTCTTCACTTCGCCCTTCTAGCCTTTCGATCTCTTCTTGGACCAGGTTCACCATCTCTTCGCTTTCCTCGCCCTCTAACAAGGCCCTGGTCTCGCTTAGCTCGCTTTCGGTAGCTTTGTACTGGCGGTACTTCTGGACCAAATCTTCGATCTCGGCTCGTTCCTGAGCGTACTCCCGCAGCAGATCGGGGTCGGTCGCCACCTCGGGCTTAGCCATAAGCCTATTCAGTTCTTCGTAGCGTTCTTCGATAAGCTCTAATTTCCCTAACATGTTCCGCCCTTCGACAGGACTTCGGCGAGCGGTTCGGCTGAGTTCACCGTCGAAGCCTCAGTCGAGCCGCTCAGGACTCCGCTTCTGTCGGTCGTCTAGAATAAGCTCAATTGCTCTGCTTGCTCCAGGGGTTCGGCCTCGGCCAATCGCTCCGCTTCCTTCAGAATCTGGGGGATCTTGCGCATGTCCTCCTCCACGGCCGACCGCCACTTGGGCTGGTGCAGGGCAGCGGCTGGATGGAACATAGGATAGTAGATGCGGCCGCCGATGCGCTTGGGCTGGCCGTGGACGTGGGTGATCTGGGCGTTAGGAAAGCAGCGGGCCATTGAATAGCGTCCCAGGGTGACGATCAACTTTGGCTGGATCAGCTCGATCTGTTTATCGAGGAAAGGCTTGCAGGCCACGATCTCATCGGATAGGGGGTCACGGTTGCCGGGTGGCCGGCACTTGATGACGTTACAGATGAAAACTTCCTCTCGCTTGAGGCCTATGCTGGCCAAAAGCTCCTCCAGAAACCGCCCTGCTGCTCCCACAAAGGGACGGCCCTGCCGATCCTCGTGGAAGCCAGGAGCCTCGCCGATGAACATGATTTCTGCGTTCTCAGGCCCCTCGCCTGGCACCGTCTGGGTGCGGCCCTTGGCCAGCTCGCAGCGCTGACAGGCCGCTATCTCCTCGTAAAGCTCGGTCAGTGAGGGCATGCGTTTACCTCCTCTCGATTAAGAGGGCAATCACCTCTGCCACTTCCGCCAAGATTTGCTCAAGGGCTGGTTCTACACAGGGAAAGCCAGTATTGTTTTTCCATCTCCAGCGCTTCCCATTCGATGAAATCGCTTTCCACCTGATACGAGTGCTTGTTAGGAATCCCGTCTCTATGCCAAGCCGCGTTAAAGTCGTTAAAAGACGTGCGCAACGAAACTCGTAATCCAAAATTCGTTCGTTGCATTCTTTCAACTTTGCAGCGATCGTTTCTCGGGCCAAATAGATGATTTTGTCCTGCACAGTCTCCCCTGAAAAGCTCTGAAGCCTTTCTACAAGCTTTTCATCAAGCAAAACCGCTTCCATCGCTCCTCCTTCCCCAAGAACCCCGAGCCTTGTTCATGTGCCATCAAAAGACCTACCTCGGCTCTCCTGCTCATAGGGAAGATAGCCCCCATACCCCAAATTATACCTCATCTACGGTATTTTGTCCAAACTCTGAGTCAGCCTTTCCCGCAGCACTTGCTTGAGCTGCTGGAAATGGCTCTGAAAGGTGGCCGAGGTTAGGCGCTCCGTGGACATGATCAGCGCATCCTCATCCCTGTCGCGATAATAGCGCCGCCGCAACCCAACCTGCTGAAAGCCGTATTTGTGGTACAGATTCCGGGCTGTGACGTTGGAAACGCGCACCTCTAAAGTGGCTATCTCGGCTCCAAGCTCTGTAGCTCGATCGAGCATGGCTACCAATAGCAACTCACCGATCCCTCGCCGCCGCCAGTTGGGCTGCACAGCTATAGTACTGATATGGGCCTCACCAGCCATCAGCCAGAAGCCACCGTACCCGAGGATAGCCGGTCGTATCCCCACTCCCAGAGAGCGACGGACCCTGGCCAGCAGACTCAACTCTGGCCTCTCCAGCGAACGCTGGCGAACGACGAAATAGTGAGAGAGGTCGTTCTCCAGGAGGTCATGACGGTAGGCGCGGGCAGACCAGGGCGAGGGGAAAGAGTCATGCTCGATCTCCATCACCTCTCCAATGTCTAATAGCCGCATGGGTTCGACGACATAAGGAAAGCCCGTGTAGTCCATGCTTCATTACCGTATCGGAGGGTGGCGAACATAGATGGGGGCCAGAGTGGCGGGATCATCCACCTCACCTCTTTCCAGGCGTTGCCAGCCCAGCTCTGCCAGATACCCCGCCCGGCGCAGGGAGGAGGCTGGCGAGGCCACTACGGCCTTTGCGCCCAGACGCTCTCGCAACAGTTCAGTGGCCTGGGCGTCTATCTCCCCGCAGAAAAATGTCCGGGTTTCGATATCGGCGCACAACTCATCCAACGTTGTCAGGCGATAGTCCCCCTGCCTTTGCCACTGCCCCCGCCTCCGCCGATAAAAAGCGGCGCAAACCCGTTCCCGACCGGCTTGCAGCACGGCGCACACAGGGCCTCGCTTACGCCCTTGGGCATAGACCAGGGCATCTAATGTCGGTATCCCCACGAGCGGTATGGCCAGGGTTAGGGCCAGACCCTTAGCCACGCCTAGCCCGATGCGCAGCCCGGTGAAGGAGCCAGGGCCCAAAGCCACAGCTATCCCCCTTAACTCGGAGGGCAAGACCCTTTGTCGCTCTAACATACCCACCAGGCTGGGCACGAGTTCCACCGTGTGGCCGTCTGCCGAGCGCCATGTCTCTTCGCCCAGCACACACTCCCCGTCATACAGCGCCAAACTAGGCATTCGCGTAGCTGTGTCAATAGCCAAAAGCAATGGACTGTCTCCTTGAGGTAACCGTTCAGCACCACCTCCCCGAGAGCTTCAGCAGTGCATTGTCCGCGCGCACATGCTCCTTTTACGAAGCTTGCCACCCACGCCAGGCCGATTTCGAGCTTTCGGGGAGGTTTGTTGGCCCCCCACGTGAACGCTTATTCCTTGAGATCAGTCTGGTTCTAGATCCCAAAGGCTCTTCGCTTGAATTCCCGCAGCAGTTCCTCGTAGCGCTTTCCCACAGCTTTCATCAGCAGACCGCGCTTGGTCTCGTCTATGTGCCGGAGGTCGATCCACAGGTGCTCAGCAGGTAGAGCCTCTGGTGCTCGGTCGGCCCACTCGACGACGCAGGCTGCTTTACCGTAGAGGTATTCCTCGAGGCCCAGCGCCAGGGCTTCTTTTGCCTCCCCTATGCGGTATAGGTCGATGTGGTAGAATGGCAGCATCGCTTGCTTTTGCTTGTACTCGTTGATCAAGGTGAAGCTGGGGCTGGTGATAGGCCCTTCGATTCCCAGGCCCCGTCCGATGCCCTGGGCCAGGCACGTTTTACCCGCGCCTAACTCGCCCACCAAACAAACCACATCGCCGCCTTGCAAGAGCTCCCCCAATCTAGCGCCAAGTCGCCGCGTCTGAGCCTCGCTGTGGCTGATGAAGTCCAAGCTGCGTTCATCCAGTACAGGAGCCACCTTGTACACCCCACTACCTGAAGGTTCTCTTATTGTACAACTTTTGTCCTTTCTCGACAAGCGGCTAGCCAAAAAGCGAAAAATGTGGTATCATTAGCTCGCTGAGATTATGAGAAAGGGAGGATTTTCAATGAGAAACATCTGCGTAATCGGCGTTGGCTACGTCGGATTGGTAAGCGGGGCCTGCCTGGCCGATCTGGGCAATCACGTGATCTGCCTCAACCGTAATGAATCGAAGTCCGACAACCTCAAGACGGGCATCATGCCCATTTATGAGCCCGGGCTGGAGGAGATCGTGCGGCGCAACTATGCGGCCGGACGCCTGGATTTCACCACCTCTTATGACGAGGCTCTGAAAGATGTGGAGTTTGTGCTCATCGCGGTTGGCACTCCTTCCGGTGCTGAGGGCGAAGCTGATTTGGCCCACGTCAACCAGGCGTCGGAGGGCATAGCCAAGCGCCTGCGCCAACCCATCATCATCGTCAACAAGAGCACTGTGCCGATCGGCACCGGCGACTGGGTAGCCGACATCGTCAGGGAGAACATGCCCGACGACGATATAGACTTCTCGGTGGTCTCCAACCCCGAGTTCCTGCGGGAGGGCTCGGGCGTCTACGACTTCATGAACCCCGATCGCATTGTCTTGGGCTCACTGGATCCGGGGGCGGCGCAGCGGGTGGCCGAATTATACTACCCCCTGCAAGCTCCGATCATCATCACCGACCTGCGCACGGCGGAGATGATCAAGTACGCCTCCAACGCTTTCCTGGCTACCAAGATTTCGTTCATCAACGAGATAGCGAACATCTGCGAGGCGCTGGGAGCTGACGTGACGGAAGTGGCCCGCGGCATGGGCATGGATCAGCGCATCGGGCCGCTGTTCCTGGGGGCAGGTGTAGGCTGGGGGGGTAGTTGTTTTCCCAAGGACGTGAAAGCCCTGGCCCACATGGCGGCCACCCACGGGTGCCACCCCCAGTTGCTGCGGGCGGTGACGGACATCAACTACGACCAGCGCAAAAGGGTGATCCAGAAGCTGCGGGACATGCTGGGTGGCTTCCGGGGAAAGACCATCGGCATCCTTGGCCTGGCCTTCAAGCCAAACACCGATGATATGCGGGATGCGCCCTCCATCGAGATCATCCACATGCTCCAGCACGAGGGGGCGCAGATCAAGGCTTACGATCCGCAAGCCATGGAGACGGCCAAACGGCTATTGACCGACGTCAACTACTGCGAGAATCCGTACGCTGTAGCTGAGGATGCGGATGCCCTGATCCTGGTGACCGAATGGAACGAGTTCAAGCAATTGGACATGATGCGGATCAAGTCATCCATGCGCCAGCCGATCCTGTTGGATGGCCGCAACATCTACGATCCCAGGAGGATGCAGGAGATGGGCTTCATCCATCGCGGCATGGGACGCGGCTACAATGAGGTGGTATGATAGATTGGTGCACCTGCAAATTGGCAGATGAGGTTGGGGAGGGTAAACCGTCCCCGGTTTCCCAATCCGCCGGTCCACCGTGTCTTTTCTCCGTTGGGGTGGACATCATCGAGATCGAGCGCATCGAGGCCGCCTTGCGACGGCACGGCGAGCGTTTCCTCCAGCGAGTGTACACCCCAACGGAGCAAGCTCATTGCCAAGGGCGGGTGCCGGAGCTGGCTGCCCGATTCGCCGCTAAAGAAGCTGTCTCCAAAGCCCTTGGCACGGGGATTCGGGGCATCGCCTGGCAAGAGATGGAGATCCTCTGTGACGAGCGGGGCAAACCTCTGCTTCGTTTGCACGGGCGAGCCAAGGCGCGGGCCGAGGAGTTGGGCCTGTCCGAGTTCGCCATCAGCCTTTCCCACTCGCGTGATTATGCAGTGGCCCTCGTGATGGCGGCTGGGAAATGAGTGAATTGCAGTTTGATGCGGGGAAGGGAGGTTTGATGAATGGAAAAGAAGGGACGGGTTTTCTCAGGTGCGCGGCCCACGGGCCGCCAGCATCTGGGCAATTACCTTGGCGCTGTCCGAAATTACGTGGCCCTGCAGCATGACTACGACTGCATCTACTGTGTGGTTGATCTGCACGCCCTGACCACCTTGAAGGATACAGAGTACCTCAGGGAACACACCTCCGAGATGGTACTAGACTGGCTGGCGGCGGGGATGGACCCGGAGAGCACTATCATCTTCGTCCAGTCCCACGTGCCCCAGGTGACAGAGCTGCACACCATCCTCTCTATGGTCACGCCCATGGGCTGGCTTACGAGGCTCCCCACCTTCAAAGAGAAGGCCCGCCAACAACCCGATAACGTAAACTATGGCCTGCTGGGATACCCGGTGCTGATGGCCGCTGACATTACCCTCTACAAGGCCGACATAGTGCCCGTAGGCGAGGATCAGGCTCCTCACCTGGAATTCACTCGCGAGATCGTGCGCCGCTTCAATTACCACTTCGGGGAGACCCTCGTTGAGCCCCAGATGAAACTGACTGATTTCCCCCGGGTGCTTGGCACTGACGGGATCAACAAGATGAGCAAGTCCCTGAACAATCACATCGAGTTGGCTACCTCGCCCGAGGAGATCCTGGAGCGGGTGATGACTATGGTCACCGACCCCGCCCGTCAATATCGCACCGACCCCGGCCATCCCGAGATCTGCAACGTCTTCCAATTACACAAGCATTTCTTGCGCGATCCCGAGGCCATAGACGAAATCGAGGCCGATTGCCGCAGCGCGGCCATCGGCTGTGTGGAGCACAAGGAGTGGTTCGCCAGGGACCTGGCCGATCACTTCGCTCCCTTCCGGGCCCATCGGGCAGAGCTGGCCGCTGATCCCGATCACGTCTGGCAGGTCCTGGCCGACGGGGCTGCCCGTGCTCGGGTCATCGCTGCTGAGACACTGGCTGAGGTGAAGGAGAAGGTTGGCCTTCCGTAAGCTGCACCCAGTATGAGATGCAGGGATCCTCTTATCTGGTTTCATGCCATGTCGCTAACCCAATCAGAGCAGGCGTTGCTTGCCTACCTCAGGCTCGATGGGGATGACAACGCCGAAATAGTGGCCCAGGAACCAGGGGCGGGAAGCGTAAGCTGGGATCAATTGTGTAACGCCGCTCTGCGTCACGGCGTTGGCCCGCTGCTCTACGCCGAGCTTAAGGAGAGGGGTGCTGATGGCATTTCTGCTCCGCTCCTCCATTCCCTACGAGGGCAATACTTTGCCAGTCTGGCCCGGAATATCTTGACCTACCATGAACTCGGCGCCATCCTCGAGCTCTTCCGGAGCGAGAGCCTTCAGGCGACCCTTCTGAAGGGGGCTGCCCTGGCGGGGACGGTCTATCCGGACATCGCCCTGAGGCCCATGGGCGATGTTGATCTTTT
>JAUWYT010000319.1 GCA_030615705.1 Chloroflexota bacterium | reverse complement strand
CACGAAGGATATATTGATGAACTATGCTCCTATCGCCGACAAAGCGGTGCCCTGAGCCATTTGTCCCTGGGCCCTGTACTTAGGCCGCCCTTGGTCCTTTGGCCCAGGGACAAAGGGCTCAGGACGGCGCTTGTCGAAGGGTTAAAGTTGACCGGGAAGCGGCTTGGTTTTCTGATCAATTTCAATGTGCCGTTGATCAAGCGAGGCATAAAGCGAGTAGTTTTGTAATCGTTCGACTGAGCTCACGACGAAGTCTTGGTGCCTTGGTGTCTTCGTGGTAGGATTAAAGGTGCGGCAAACAAGTACTACAGGAGGTCAAAATGAACTTACTGGTCTATTTCATTGATCTTCTCTTCACCCTGCTCAGTTTGGCCATCTTGGCCAGAGTGTTACTATCCTGGATCAGGGTCAGCCCCTATCATCCTGCCGTAGACTTCCTCTATCGGATCACCGAGCCCATCCTGGCTCCTTTGCGCAGGGCCATCCCTTCCACCGGCATGGTTGACATCAGTCCCGTCATCGCCCTGATCCTACTGCAGCTCATCCGGCGGGCCCTGGTGGCCATCATAGTCGGCAGTTTCTAAATGGGAGCTGAACACCACTGGAGGAGATGAAGATGGGCGGGCTCAAGATCACCGAGGTCGAGGGCGGCGTAGCCTTCGCCGTGCGGGTCGTCCCCCGGGCCAGCAGGAACGAGATCGTGGGGGTTCACGGTGATGCCCTCAAGGTTCGACTCACCGCTCCACCTGTTGAGGGGAGGGCCAACGAAGCCCTCACAGCTTTCCTGGCTCAATGGCTAGGTGTGCGTAAGAGCCAGGTGGAGATCGTGGCAGGGGCCACCTCCCGCCGGAAGATGATCCGCGTCATTGGTTTGTTAGCTCAGGAGGTGGAGGAGCGCCTGTTGGGATAGTTAAGCCCCTATCGCTCCGCGTAGAGGATGCGCTCGCAGCTACCGCAGAGGGTCAATACTTCTCCTTGACGGGCCTGTTGCACCTTGCTGGAGGGCAGGGTCACCCCGCAGCCCTGACAGAGTTCGCCTTTGAGGAGAGCTACCGCTCGCCCACCCTTGCGGCGCCGCAAATCCTCGTACAAAGCGAGGGCGCCCGCCTCAATTGTCCTGTGTAGCTCAGCCCGTTCCGCCTTCAGTTGGCTCAGCCTGTTTATTAGTTCCCTTTGTTCGGCGGAAAGCCGGGCTTGAGCCGCCTGCCAGTCCTCCTTCAGTCGGGCCAGCCTCTCCCGCTGCTCCGTCACGCTGGTCTCGCTCTCCTCAACCTCGATCATAGCTTCCAATACCTGGTCTTCGAGCTCACCCTTCCTGCGCTTCAGGTACTGAACCTCTCCCTGAAGGTTGGCTAATTCCTTGGGGTTTTTGATGCGGCCGCTGTAGAGCCGATCTTCCACTGAAGCAATCTTGTTGGTCAGGCTTCGCATCTCCAGTTCCTGGTCGCGCAGCTTCGTTCGCTGTCGGCTTAGCTTCTTCTCTCCGTCTTGCAGGGCCTGCCGCACTCGGCGCAACTCCTCATTCCCTTCTAAGCTGGCTTTCACTTCTTCCAGGCGGCGGTTCCTCTCGTCAATCTCCAGGTCAACGGTCTGCAAGCGACAAAGTGTCTCGGCCTTACTCATGATAGCAACCTCCCTCAACAGTGTAGCGTCAGCTATCGGCCATAAGCTGGAACAAAAAGAGCCCAATGCCCGAAAGCATTAGGCTCTAAGCGTAATCAACGCCCTCACGCTCACCCAGTCCACCGAAAGCGGCGGGTCCAAAGCACACCAATCGTGTTTGGCAGTTGGCTTGTTCCGTATCAGGTACATCTCTCGCTTCCCAAGAGGAATTATAGGTCAGGATGCCCATACTGTCAAGTGCGAATCGCTGCAAAGCTGTGGGTTTTTGCCTTTTGCAAGCTAGTAACGTATAATTGCTTAGTGGATCTTGCTGGGCATGTCTACAAAAGCGAGGTAATTGCAGTTTGCATATCTTAGTCACCAACGACGATGGCGTTGATGCGCCGGGGCTGTTGATCCTTCAGAAGGTCCTCCAGGAAGTCGGCGAGGTCACGGTTTTCGCCCCCGATCACAATTGGTCGGCGGCAGGCCACACAAAGACCATGCACAAGCCCCTACGAGTGAACCAAACGACCCTGCCCGATGGTACATTGGCCTACACCAGCACCGGAGCTCCATCGGATTGTGTGGCCTTGGCTATCCTGGGCATTCTGAAGCATCGAATCGATCTGGTCGTCTCAGGAATCAACCAGGGGGCTAACGTGGGCCACGATATCACCTACTCGGGCACGGTGGCCGCAGCCATGGAGGCGGTCATCTTTGGCATCCCTGCCCTGGCGGTGTCTCTGGACTCCTACCAGAGTCAGGACTCCGCCTACGCTGCTCGGTTCGCCGCCCGGCTGGTTAAATTCGTTCTGGAGCATGGCCTGCCCCCCAACACCTTCCTCAATGTCAACGTGCCTGCTGTGCCTCATGAAGAGATAGCAGGCGTCAAAATCACCCGGCTGGGCAAGCGTGTCTACAGCGACAAGCTGGTGGAGCGCCAAGACCCTCGGGGACGGAACTATTATTGGATCGGCGGCGAGCCACCGGGCGG
>JAUWYT010000040.1 GCA_030615705.1 Chloroflexota bacterium | reverse complement strand
TCGCCTTCACTTGGTAGCGGCCAGGAGGAACGCCCGGAGGGATGGGCAGGAGATAGCGCCCCTCGCTCGTCTCGCCTGCCTCCCAGGCGGAGGTCGGAAGGCCGGAGAGACTCAGCAGCCACTCGTCTTCCTGAGCCCAGAGGTGCCCCTCGCCGTCCACCAGCCGCACGGAGAGGGCGTAGTTCTCCTCCATTCCTCGCTGGGCCTGCCAGTGGAGCGTCACCCCCAGGCTCTTTCTGTACTCGACGACGTCCTCGGTGAAGCCGTAGCCGGTGAGCCGCAAGAGGTTGCCGAAGTTGACATCTGACTGGACCTTGATTGGACTCGAATCAAGAGCAGGGGGAGAGGTAAAGAGATAACCAGAGACAGTGGCATGGGGAAGGGCTTCCTGCTTAATGAGGAGAGCATGGGTATTCAGTTGGTAACTGATCCAGCTCCCCGCATTGCTCCCTGGGTAAGCGACGTACCATAGGCGCTGGGGGCTAGCGGACTCCGTTAGCCTGTCAGCCATCTCGGTCCAGCTCTGGCTATCTAATATGACATAATAAGATAGCGGCCCTTGATAATGTTTGACGAAGGGCGAGGTGGCATCGAGCAGTACGATGTCGTCCGGCCGAGCTTGGCTCTCCAAATAGGCGATCAGCTCCCGATAGTGAGTATTAGGATAGATCCAGGCGTAGTCTACGCCGTGAATGCTGACCACATGCTCAGGCTGTTGCTGACCGTAGAGAGCAGTCGTGCCAGCGGAGTCTTGTTGCACATCGCTAACGTAGAGGACGGCGTAGTCGGCAGTGGCCAGGTTGTGCTCCATCAGTCCCTCTGTCTGGCCTTTGAATAAAGGGGCTAAGCCTGGGATGCCCCAGGTGGCGACGCGAAGGTTCTCTGCAGCCTTCTTTTGATTCAAGTACCTGGCTGCCAGATCCATGCCCTCGCCCCAGCCCACAGGCAGGACTTGGACAGCCCTGGGTGAGCCGCCCAGGAGGGGGTTGTAGTAAGACAGATAATAGGGGTGATAGGAGAGGATGTGTCCAGCCTGGAGCAAGAGCAGGACAACAAGAGTTCCAAGTCCTAAGACTTCGGCGAGCCCCTCGGCCTGAGCTCGGGACGAAGGCTCAGTCGAGCCGTCCAAAGTCCAAAGTTGACGGCCCTTGGAACTTGGAGCCTGGAACTTGGAACGCCTTCCGAGGCACTGGCTCACTAGCCGTCCGAGCTCGACCAGTCCCCAGGCGGCCACGATGTCCAGGGCGAGGATGGAAGGCAACATATAGCGATCGAACTTCTTGGCCCCCAGGGTCATAAGTATAGTGAAAAGACATGCATAGGCAAGTAGAGCAGCTAGGTTTCCTTTCTGTGCCTTCTCATTGCCGAGAAGCAGGGGAAGGGCTATTGCTAAACCAAGCAGGGTCAGGGGGGACGTGCGGAATGCCAAGACGACGAGATAGAACCAGGGGCCAGGATCGGCAACCATCTTCCCCAGAAAGAACTTGGAGGTGGCATGGGGAGTGGCGGCGTAACCGAAGGCTGTGTCGAGCACGCCTTGGACAGTGCCAAGGGGATCAACCCACATGGCCGGCCAGAGGAGGGAGAAGATCAGGACGGCGACGAGGCACCAGGTGGCAAAGGAGGAGAGCAGCAGGGGAATCGCCTTGCGCAAATCCCGCTCTTTGGCCAGGCAGGCTGCGGCCAGCAAGAGGCCGGCTAAAGGCGCTAGGAAAAGGGCATAGGCTTTGCTCAGGAAGGCCAAACCAGCCAAAGTCCCAGACAGGAGAAGGTATGAACGCGAGCGATACTGGCGTAAGTGAACGAGCATGCTCAGCAACGAGAGGATCATGAAGTTCGCGGCCAGGGCGTCAATGTGCAGGACACGGGAGAGGGCGATGTGAAAGGGATCCAGGGCCAGGAGGAGGGCGGCGAGGAGAGCCACCCTAGCGTCGAAAAGCCGCTTGGCTAGGAGGTAGATGCCCACAACGCAGGCCGCATTGAGCACCGCCAGTGGCAGCTTTGCTGCTGAAAGGAAAGGAGCCAGCTTGAACAGGGCTTCTGAGTCCCTGGGATCAAGGGTCGGCAGGCCGCTCAACCAACCTAAATCGGTCGCAGACCCAAAGCCCAGCAAGCGCTGGATAGATATGCCTGCTGCTCCAGACCACATAGTCATCACCCCAGGGTGTCCAACCAGGAAAGTCGCGTCGAAGTCCAATCTCCGCAGCGCCGACAGGAACTTGATGGACCGGTAAGTCCACATGGGCTCGTCCCAGGTGATGAAGGCGTCCAGGGAAAGGAGGCGTGGGAGTAGCGCTATAAGAAAGAGGGCGAGGCAGATTGGGGCTTCTCTCTTTATCGCTTTCATCTGGGGACTCCCTCAACAACAGCTATCCTGGGCTCTAACAACACGCGATCGTCCGGCAAGCGTCGCCCCTCCCCGTCCACAGCCGCCAATCGCTCCATCGTCTTGAGCAGATACATCCCCACCTCGATCTGATACTCGCCTGGCGGGGCATTGGGAGCAACGGCGATGTCGTAATGGTCAGCGACGATCATCCCTACAAACCAAGCGCTGGTGGGCAGTAAACTGCCTAAGGGTTGGCTGTCCATCTGCCCCCAGATCAGATTACCCTTGCCCAACAGGTGGGTGAAAACGGTGTAATCCTCGTCCATCTCTTTCAAGGCTTGCCAGTAGAGGGTCAGACGTATAGTGTCGCCTCGCTTGACCGTACTATGATCCAGGTCATACTCTAAAAGCCTCACTTGGTCGCCCAAATCCACCTGTAAGGGATATCCGATGGGTTCAAACAACTTGAATACACACCACTCACAAGGCAAGCCCGTGTAAGCGAAGGCCAGCGCCCAACCAGGCGGCAGGGATTGGAAAGCGATTCTCCCCTCATCCCTGTCGAAGTACTGCGCGAGGAGAGCCTCCCTCCTCCAGAAGGTCTCCCGATCGAGGAGCACATATCCAGCTTCTTGTCCGGCAAGGTAGGCAGTGAATGCTTCCCATGTGGTGACGTCGGAAGGAATCGCCTTAAACCTGAGCTTCCCTGCATACTTCCAGTTTGGAAGGGTGTTGCTGGGTCCCCAGATGATTCGTTTATCCTTCCCAACCTCCCTCTCCAGCCACGACAGCACGTTCTCCCCATCGGCATTTCGCAAGCGGTCTGCCTCGAAGGGACTCTCCAGAACATGTCTGACCGCTTTCACGCTGGTCAAGGAGGCCCACAAGCCCAAACAGGCATAGAAGGCTACACAGCCTACCAAACCGATCGTCTTGGCTTTACCACTCCCAAGCGGGAGAATCCGAGTTGAGATGGCCCGGCCGAGTCTCTGTATGAGGTCTGCGATAAACAGGTACACCATCGGGGCCAGGGGGACCGTAAACCTGGGCGCCGTATAAACCTGAGCATACCAGGCGAATAGCAAATAGAAGAGGACAAGCAGCATCGTGGTGAATATGGCCTTCTTCCTATTCGCCTCATAAAACGAAACGAAATCTCTTCTAAGATGGATCAAAGCAGTCAATATCACCACACCGACCAGCAGGCCAAAGGGTGAGCTAAGGAAATCGCACAGCGCTTCCCATCTGGGGATCAATGATTGCCCAAAGATGAGCCCTATCCTCTTCATGCCATCCCACTGTCTGGCCCCAATATCCCCTATCGTATGGGTCCTGATATACGTGAGGGCAGTGGGGAGGTTCTTCCCACTCGCGTATTTGTCCTCCCACCTATCGAACCAAATTGCATGGGTTATGGTGTAGTTGTAGAGTGGATTTCCGTACTCTCTGTAGTTGTAGACCAAAAGGGTGGAAGCGGCTATCAAATAGAACAGAAGATAAGCAATTACCTTCTTCTCCTTCAGGATCTTCGTCCTGTATATGATCATCGCAGACAACAGAAAGGAGATCAGGAGCAGTTGTCCAGTCCCTTTGGTTAAGTAAGCCAGGCCAGCGCAGAGACCGGCCACCATCCAGTAACGCCACTGCGAAAAGCCCCTGACCGTGTAATACCAACTGATAAAGAACAGCAGAACAAACAATGACTCGCATGTCGCCCTTGAGGATTCGCGTATGAATTCCTGATTAATACTGAAGAGAAAGGTAGCCAGAAGCGCTACATCGTCGTTGTACAAGCGTCTGGATAGAGCAAAGATAGTAACCAAGGCCATCCCGCCTATCGTCAGGCTAAGCAGCTTCGATTTCGTGAAGTAGGCCCATTCCCTCTCGGCAAACAATGAGATCAAAGCGGGATAAAGAGGATGCCTATTGCCATCCGTGAAGGCTTTGCGGTCCCTTATCTTCAAGCCTAGCCGTAAATAGGACCGCTGATCATATGTGCTTGAATTCCAATTCTGTCTCACCTCCATCAGCCCCACAGAGAGGAAACGGCCAATGATCAAAGCCAACAGAGCGAATATAGCGATCCTTTCACCCAAAGAAAGGTATCTATACACGGGGTTGCTATTCATGAAGAGGATCCTTACTGAACGACTATCACCTGCTCCAACAAGATTCGGTTTTCGGGCAGACGTCTTCCTTCCTCGTCGCCAGTGGGCAGCCGCTCCACCGTCTCGAGCAGATACATCCCCACCTCGACCTGATACTCGCCTGGAGGGGCGTCTGGTTTCAAAGGTATTTCGTATTCGTCGGGGATGACCTCGTCCTCACTCCAGTGGGTTGTCAGATAGTTGCCCTTCATGGGTGGATTGTCCCACTGTCCCCAGATGCGCCCCTGGGCATCAATGAGATGGGTGAAAACGGTATAACTTGCATCTATGGGACATCTGGCCCCCCAGTAGAGTGTGAGATGGAGCTTCCCGCCTGGCTCGACAGTGGCTGAGCCGAGGTCGTAGCCCAGGAAGATCACGCAGTCGCCTAAACTCGCCAGGCCGGGGCGCTCAACGGGAGGTCGTTTCTGGTAAATCTGGTGCTGATCATCATACGATTTCACCAGACGATAGTTCGTCTTCACCCATCTGATGTACTCTGGAAGCATGGCAAATCGGCCGCTCCAGGTGAGAACCACCCGAGCATCATAATCCTTGGTTGTGGTAATGAGTTCACCAAGCGTCAGATTTCCTGTCACTATTCTCTTGGCTGAGGGAACACAAAGGGATGGTGGCACCTTTCTCCCCGCCCGAAAGGCGATCATAAGTTCATCGGTCATAACGAAGTCTTCGGGCTTGGTTATCCGTTTCAGAAGTGAGACCACTTCTTGGGCGACCTCATCTCCAGGGGCAGACAATAGCCCTTGATCCGCCCGAATCGTCTTGGGCAATTCGAAAAGATAGAGGCTCAAGGCTACCAAACCCAAGAGAAGGAACATCCGTTGAGAAAAAGGTTGGTCAAGCGATTGGGGCAGCCTATGCCAGATTTGGCTAATGGCCACCCCACCCAAGATTGCTAAAGGAAAGAGCAAAAGAATGAAATGATGCCGCCAAAGAGGAGAGTGGGTTACCAAGATGACCAGGGTAAGGATCAGCCAACCCAGAATAATCAATACGCTCCTCGATCGTCTTGGAAGAAACGATATAGTCCCATAGCTCGCTAATGCCAACAGCCCGTAGTTACTCTTGAAGTAATGGCATATCTCTCGCAAGTTACAGGTAATATCTAGCAGCAAAGTGTCTTTGCTCGTAAGATAGGTGCCAATTACCTGGTCAAACATGACCTGCCCATCGTAGACCACTAGGCAAGGGAGAATGGGCGTGACAACGGTGAGAATCAGCATGCCCAAATCCTTGGTTATCCCCATCCAAGAGCGAGATGCACCTCTCCGAAGGAAAGTGGTAAGGGCCAAGGGAACGACAACAAAGGTGATCATCAATTTCATTAGCAAGCTAGCTGAAAAAACGCCCCCCGCTAGGGCCAACCACTGCCATTTTCCTGTGCGCAGGTAATAAAAGGCAAAGGCAATAGATAATGTAGCCAGGCTGATGGCAGGCAGGCCGATCATAACTGCCCTGGATAGCTTGAAGAAGCAAGACGCCGTCACCAGTATGGCCACGGCAGCAAGAGAGCCCAACTGACCGCCTAACTCCCGAGTTATCAGTGCTATCCCCAAAAGGCCAATGCTGGAAAAAAGGACGGCCACAAGCCGCCCTATGGCCACGGAATCACCAAAAAGTTTGAAGGCCACAGTTAAAAATATGGTAAGGGCAGGAGGCTGATCGGACCAAATCTCGCTGTAGAGCCGATATCCCAACCGTGCCGTCCTCGCTTTCATCAAATTCAACCCCTCATCGAAGTCCCAGGCGAATCCCCCCAGGTGAGTCGCCCCCCAAACGAAGAAGCCAACGAGGAGACTCGTCAAGGCCAGCCAATAGACTGCGTTCTGGTTCATCAGTCTGGCGCACACTGTCTTGGTCATCTTGCCACCCGCACTCTGCTGTTCAACAGAACCCGGTCCTGGGGTAGCCGTTTCCCTTCCTCGTTGAAGACAGGCAGTCGCTTCCCAGTGACTGCATCGTACATCCCTACCTCGATTCGGTACTCGCCTGCCGGGGCATTCGGCTTGACCGGAATCTCGTATTCGTCTACGGTGACCTCACCTGGCAGCCATCCTGTCGTCGGGTAGGCTCCCCCTACGGGGATGCTATCCCTCTGGCCCCAGATTTGCTCCTCCCTGTCCAAGATATGGGTGAAGACTTTGTAGCTGGTCTTCATCTCCATTTGGGCCTGCCAGTAGAGGGTGAGGTGCAAAGTCCTTCCAGGCTTTATCTTGGTCTCCGCCAGATCGTAGCCGAGGAAGGTCACACAGTGGCCGAAATTGGCCTGCATAGGGTATTGGATCACCTTGGGCACGGCAAATTGACGTTTCCGGCCCGCTATGGCCAACTCGGCGAAGACGAGATCTTCGCTCAACACTTTGTTACCAGAGGCCCTATCTACGAGGTTAAGGAGAAGTTGATATTTGCCAGAAGGGGCTTCAGCGTCGATAAGGGGGTCATACTGACCCCTCAGCATCTCGTCCTTCACCCATCGAGTAGTTGGATAACCCTTGCTTGCCAGCGGGAACTCTTCCTCGGCCCAAACGTTTCCCTCGGCATCTCTGACCTGCAATAGGAGATAGTAGTCCTTGTCCATTTGACGCAAGGCCTGCCAGAAGAAGGAGAGGTGCAAGGTCTCGCCGGGTTTGACCTCCGTGGCCGCCAGCTCGTAGCCTAACAACTGTACCTCATTCCCCAGCTCCTCCGTGAAGAGATGGGGGATGGCCAATTGTGCGATGGCGGGGGGCACACTGGGCCTGGTCACCTCCAACATTCCCAGGGGATAGTCGAACCCATATGGCGCAACATCTTGACTCAAGACCTCGAGCCCCTCCCAGGTATCGAGAGGGCGGAGCCGAGCTATTATCTGATACCGGCCTGGCGGGGTGCCGGGGAAGACCGGCAGCTTGTAGTAATCGAGAACTACTTCGCCAACCGGCCATTGGGAGGTAGGAAACTGAACCGCCCTCTCCAAGCCCTTATCATCCCAGTAGGTCTCGGTCTCGATGTCCATCAACTGCCTCTGCCCCAATCCCCACAGCTTCCCCTCCTCATCAATCAACCTGAGGACCAAATAGTAATCTTCCTCCATGTGTGTCAATGAACGCCAGCGCAGAGTCACCACCAGCTCACCCCCGGCCTCGATTCCATGAAGGCCCACCGACCTCGATGGATCTGTCAGATCCATAGGCCCATCCCCCCAGGCAAGGCCGGTCAACATTATCCTATCGCCGAAGTTTATGTCCAAGGGCGAGGGCATCAGCTCGTCCAGATGGTACACTTCGAGGAGTCGGTAATCGTACACCACCCGGCCAGCAAGGTGAAAATGATCCTGCACATAGCGATGAAAATCGTCGTAGTCGCGTAGGTTGGCCAATTGATGAGCGCCCTGAGCAATGTTCACCAGCACCATCTTTACCTGCTTCTCCTCGATCTCTTGGATCAGATCCTTGCCCAATATCTGTCCCCCGAGGGTGGCCCCCCTTGACAAACCAGTCCCCAAAGGGGTATTCTTCCTTCGAGCATAGAAATTGAGGCCGAGGTAATCGGACAGCACGTAGTCATCCTCCCCGGTATGGGTTTGGATGTATTCCGCCAAAGGCTCGGTATCATTTTCGCTCCAACCGGCCACCAGGCGATTCTTGCGCCAGGAGGGCCAGAGGGCCAAAGCTATCAACAGAAGGACGATGACGGAGTTCGCTCCCTTGCGTAGGCGATGGGCCTTCTGCGGATCGCTGCCAGACAATAGAGAGGCTGCGAAGAGCGTGGCGAGTGATGGCACCAGGTGCACCAGGTGTCGCCCCCCTAACCCACGGGAGAGGAGTAGAAAGGTCGCCGCGGTCGGTATCTGGCAGGCGAAGACCGCCTGAAGGCTATCCTTTGACCTGAGGCTCCTCACGAGAGCAGGGATAGTCAGGAGGAGTAAGAGGGGATGGCCAAGGAAATAGTCCAAGTAGAGCCTCAGTCCCTGAAGGAAGACCTGAAGGCGGCTCAACTCGCTCCCTTGTCTCAGGTGGTGCCCCAAGATGGCGGCGAAGAGGTTAGGGGTCAGGCAATAGAAGAGGGCGAAAGCTGCACTTACCAAGGCGATGTAGGGAGCCAAAAACCAAAAGACCCTCTCTGCAGCTCCCCTCACCTGGCTCCTGAGAGTTCTCTCGGCGAGTCCCTCTAATTGGACACCAGATCCAATTTTGGCTCCTGGCAGCGTGGCGCCGACCCGACTCGAACAAGTTCGAACGTCTGTTGGCCTGTCTTCGCTGCAGGGCTGGGCCTGACGCCGTTCCGAACTCCTGAGATATGGTCTAATGGCATCGTAAGCTATGAACAAGACACAGCCAGCCGGTGGCAAGAAGCCGAAGAGCCTGGAGAGAGTGGCCATGGCGAAAAGGAGGCCTGAGACGGCCAAACCTCGCCGCCTGTTAGGGTAGGAGCAGACAAAGACAAACATCCCCGCGGCGGAGTAAAGGAGCATATAGGCCTCGGGTCGGAAGAAACGGGCCGACCAATAGACATCCCGGTGTACCATGAACACAGCCATGGCAAGCAAGGCCGTTCTGGCGTCGAAGACCCGCCTGACAGTGAGATAGAGGAAGACGGCGCTTAAGACCACAGCTAAGGCGCTGGTCGCCCTCAAGGCGAGGAAAGAGTTTCCAGAGAGCTTGAGGAGCAAAGCGCCCGGGTAGAGGAAGAGAGGCAGCTTTGGCGTAAGGAAGTCGCGGTAGGGCATCTCCCCCTTTCCTATCCGCCAGGCAGCATAGAGGTAGCCTCCCTCATCGTCGTAGGCTAACCAGCGATCAATGT
>JAUWYT010000160.1 GCA_030615705.1 Chloroflexota bacterium | reverse complement strand
GGGGCCTCAAGCCTGGCATACGACGTATTCAGGCATTTCAGGCCCGCAACCAGCGAAGGGCAATTGCTGGCGCTTTCGAGACTGTTTGTAATCGTGCTGGGCATATTGAGCCTGGGCCTCGCCCTGTGGTTCCAGATGATCGTACCGGCGCTGCTATTTACATTGAGTATGTGGACGGCGGGGATCCTGGTTCCCACCCTGGCAGCACTGACGGGGAGGAGACTAAGGAAGGATACAGCATTGTACAGCCTGCTGGGAGGGGCATTATCCTCCCTGGCGTGGAAAATCGCGCAGCCTTTTGATGTAGATGCCCTGTTTATCGGGCTTGGTTTCTCTCTGCTCGTGGCAATGGCCTCGGAAGTTTTTCATACCCATTCCCATTGACGAGATGATCAGATCAAAGCGTGCCCAAAAAGAAGAAAGAGCCCTCATCACTCGGCACCGGGAGACGATGGGCTACACTCCGGAGAACACCATTGGAACGAACTACCCCGATTTGCTGCGTTCCGTTTCCTAACCTGGAAACCGCCGAGAGCGCGGAATGCACTGAGATGATGGGGAAACGTGAGAACCCTGGCGAACAAGGGTGGCTGCTCGGCCTCAATATGCATCCCAAATGGCTGGGGGATGGCAGGGCCGAGGAATTCCTCCTTCCTCTGAGGGAGCTTGGACTGAGTGCCCTGGAATTCACGCTGAACCTCTCCTCCCCCGACTGGCCGGAGATGAACTCTCTGATCGAGGAGTGTCATCGGCTAGGGTTTAGGCTCACTTTTCACGCTCCCTACAAAGGCCCCTACAACCCCGCCGGCTTCTCGAAGGGGGACGGGGATAAGGTCGAGCGCCTCTACAGACCGGCCATCGAATACGCTGCCCGTACTGCTGAGGAGGCAGGGCCCACTACCCTCGTCGTCCATGGAGCGAAGAGGAATTGCCCTCGTGAGGAGCTGCGCCGTGACACGAGGGCCTTTCTATCTTGGATCGTGGAGGAGTTCCCGGGCCTCCGCCCCTCCATCGAGCTCCTGGTCAGGGAGGAGAGGGCGAACAAGATCGGGGACAGCAAAGCCGAGTTGGTGGAAATCGTCTCCGCCCTGGGCTCGCCTGAAGTCGGCATCTGCTGGGACCTGGGCCACGATGCCCGTAACGGCTCGGTGGCCGTCCCGCCCGGCTTCATCGCCTCGGTCCGCCACGTTCACGTCCACGACATCTCTCCCGACGGCGAGGACCACTGCCCCCTCATCTTCGGCAGCGTGCCTTACGCGGACCATTTACGTCGGCTCAGCCAGGCCGGATACCGAGGGGCAATCGTCCTCGAGGTGAACGGCTATATTGTCTCACGGTTCGCCGTCGCCAAGGGAGTGCACCCCCTCCAAATCCTCTGTGAGAACTTCGGGAAATTGGCCGAATTGACCTGATAAGCTCTCTTGTCCCCAAGGTATTCCATTAGAAGGGCAAGAAGGCTTGCCGCCTCAGTCTGCTCAAGCGATTTGACTTTTCTACGTTTTTGTACTATATTCTAGTTAAACGATTACGTAATCGTTTAAAATGGGGGGATCAAAATCGCTACTCTTAAAGACGTCGCTAGGAGGGCTGGGGTCTCTACTGCTACCGTATCCCATGTGATCAACGAGACCCGCTTTGTGAGCCAGGAGCTTAAAGCGAGGGTCTACCAGGCGATGAGGGAACTCAACTACCACCCCAACGCCATCGCCAGGAGCCTGCGGCGCAAGAAAACGCAAAACATCGGCATGATCGTGCCTGACATCTCCTACCCCTTCCTTGCCGAGGTGGCGAGGGGAGTGGAGGACGCAGGCTTCGAGCTCGGCTATAACGTAATCGTCTGCGATTCCGACGGCGACTTGGAGAGAGAGGCCGATTACATACGGCTCCTCCAAGAGAAGAAGGTGGACGGCATCGTCTTCGTTGCCGCCGGCGAGAGCTCAAGCCATGTCCAGACCTTGATCGAGCAAGGGATGCCCGTTGTCGTCTGTGACAGGGACCTTCCAGGCGTGGAGGTGGACACGGTCATCGCCGACAACGTGGGGAGCGGCTACCAGGCCACCGAACATCTCATCGACCTGGGGCACCGCCGCATAGGGTGTATCGCCGGGCCACAGGTGCTGGGAATCAGCAACAAGCGGGGTAACGGATACAAACGGGCTTTAGGGCGATATGGCATCCTAGTGCGCGAGGAATTAATAGTGCGCGGAGATTTCCGCTGCCGGGGCGGCTATGAGGCGATGAGGAAACTATTGGCCCTCGACGAACCCCCCACCGCCGTCTTTGCTTGCAACGACCTGATGGCCGTGGGGGCGATATGCACCGCCAGTAAGCGCAGGCTGAGAATACCTCAGGATGTTGCTATCGTCGGCTGCGACGATATTGCCCTCGCTTCCTTCACTAATCCTAGCCTGAGCACTGTAGCCCAACCCAAGCACGAGATGGGGGCTATGGCCGTCGAAATGCTGGTGGAGAGGATCAAGGACAAAAGCAAGCCTCCCACAAGACGGCTCCTGCCAACCGACCTGGTGATCCGGGATTCGGGTTAGAAATCGCAGTTTGCTGAAGGGGAGCGTATGGGGACGCTGGCGAGATTAAGGGTGAACGCCAGAAGCTTAAGAAAGCGTTACCGCTGGGATGAGGTGCTCTCCGCCTACCTGTTCCTCTCTCCCAGCATCGCCCTTTTCTTCCTTTTCAAGCACTTTCCCATCTTCTACACTCTTTACCTTAGCTTGCATCGGTGGAGATTGGGGATAGTGGATCGCACCTTCGTCGGCCTGCACAATTACAGGCTCCTCATCACTTCAGACGAGTTCTGGCAAGCGGTGCGCAACTCCCTCTACTACGCCCTGGGCTCCATCCCCCTGAATATGGCCATTTCTCTGACCATCGCCCTGCTTTTGAATCGCCAGATACGGGGGAGGGCTGTATTCCGCACAGCTTACTTCCTACCCACCATCACCTCCACCGCAGCCATGGCCGTGGTCTGGATGTGGATCTATCACCCTGATTTCGGGTTGGGCAACTGGATCCTTTCGACCCTGGGTTTGCCTCGCATCCGCTGGCTCTATGACCCCCAATGGGCGATGCCGGCCTTGATCATCATGGGCATCTGGAAGGGGATGGGCTATAACATCATCATGTACCTGGCAGGACTGCAGAACATCCCTCAGCACCTTTACGATGCGGCCAGGATAGATGGCGCTGCTTCCCGGGCCTGCCTTCGTCACATCACCTGGCCGCTGCTGACCCCAACCAGCTTCCTCATCCTCATCATTGCCGTCATCAACTCCCTCAAGGCCTTCGCCCAGATGCACGTCATGACCGACGGTGGACCCTTGGGCAGCACCACCGTTATCGCCTATTACCTATATCAGCACGGCTTTGAGTTCTTCAACTTAGGTTATGCATCAGCGGTGGCTTGTGTCCTTTTTGTCGTCCTTTTGGGCCTGACCCTCATCCAGTTCAAGTTTCTTGGCCCCAGGGTTCACTATCAGTGACAGGTTGGTGATGATGTCTACAAAGGTATTGACGAGATCGAGAGAGCGCTCCTCTGTCTATTACCTTGGCCGAACCATCGGCAACATGGTAGTCTATGCAGTCCTGATCATCGGGGCTATCGCCATGATCATGCCCTTCGCGTGGATGGTCTCCACCTCATTCAAAGAAGCGGGAGGCATTTTTACCTATCCCCCCAGGTGGATACCGAGTCGATTTGTTCTCGACAACTACCTGGATGCCTGGCGAGCTGCACCTTTTGGGCGCTATTTCCTCAACAGCATCTTCGTCGCCTCAGCGGTGACCTTGGGGCAACTGATCACCTGCTCCCTGGCCGCCTATGCCTTTGCCCGGCTGGATTTCCCTGGCAAGTCCTTACTCTTCCTCCTTGTCTTGAGCACAATCATGATACCTCTTCAGCTCACCATCATCCCCTCCTTCCTGGTGTTGCGGGAGCTGAAGTGGCTGGATACTTACTACGCTCTGATCGTCCCCTTCACCGTTAGTGCCTTCGGGACCTTCCTGCTGCGGCAGACCTTCATGACCATCCCTCAGGAGCTGGAGGATGCAGCCAAACTGGACGGCTGCAGCCGGCTTGGCTTTCTGTGGCGGATCGTGCTCCCCCTCTCCAAGCCCCCTTTGGCTTCCCTTGCCCTTTTCACCTTCATGGGCACTTGGAACGACTACCTTTGGCCCCTCATCATGACCAACAGCCGGGAGATGCGCACTCTCCAGATAGGTCTGCGTTTCCTCGTCAGTCAGGAGGGGGGTAGCCGGTGGGGCATATTCATGGCCGCGACGGTCATGGTCTCCCTCCCCATCATCATCTTCTACTTGCTGGTGCAGAAGCAGTTCGTGAAGGGCATCGCCCTCACCGGCCTCAGGGGTTGAGAGGAGGTGATACCTGTAGGTTAATGAATTGTGCGGAAAACTTCCCGTAGGTTTCCACTGAGCATCCAAGAACGTGCTGTTGGCCATAGAGGAACTAGCCAGCAAGGTTAATCCGCCTCACATGCGGGAGGTTCCAATAACTACAACTATAGCTGATTAAGGAGGAAACTATGTTCAAAAAGCTAGCGATTCCCTTGGCCATCGTTGTGCTCTCACTTCTGGTGGTGGCCCTACCTACCTGCGCGCCCAAGAAGCCTCCGGCGCCAACGGGCGAAGTGTTGCTGACGGTCAAGGGAAACATCGAGGTGTCCAACGTCGGCGACGAGTACCAATTTGACTTGGACATGCTCAAGAAAGAGGGTAAAGACCTGCAGACCAACGATCCGTGGTTGGAGAGTGAGTTCACCTACACGGGTCTACCTCTCAGTCAGTTGGTGAAGATGGTGAAGCCAGGAGATGGGACGACCACGCTCAAGTTTGTCGCTCCAGACGACTACACCGTTGAGGTCAAAATCGCCGACTGCAAGGGGACTGACATCCTGCTGGCCTATGCTGCAGATGGCGCAGACTTGCTGCCCGATCTGGGCGGTCCGCTCAAGCTGGTCTTCGCCGAGAGCCTATCCGACATCTATCCGCCCGAATCCTGGGGATGGATGATAGTCAAGGTCACAGTGCAGTGAGGCTCCAGACA
>JAUWYT010000166.1 GCA_030615705.1 Chloroflexota bacterium | reverse complement strand
GCTGCTCGCCCGAACTTCTCCCGATATCGTTTGGCCGCCCGCTGAACCTTCTCCTCGATCGCCCGCTGCGGATCGTCATCAAACCATAGCAAACCCACCCTCATCATACCCTCCTGTGCTTCGGCTGAGACTTCGGCGTGAGCCCTCGGCCTGAGGACCTCGGCTGAGCTCGGGCGAAGCCCTCGGGCCGAAGGCTCAGTCGAACGCACAGTACAGGTTCAGAAGTATCGCCCCTCGTCGAGCACCACATCCTCATCGCCGATGACCTTGAACTGGCGTGGTCCCTGGGTCAAGGGTGATAGGAGCGGCGGCTGCAAGTAGCGAGGCTGGCTGTTTCCTGGGTTGACGATCACCACCGGCGGGTAGTCTCCTCGCCGTCGCCCCTCTCGCTCCCCAGGCCTGCTGCTCACAGCCAGGATGAGCAAACTGGTACGTATGGAAGCCGCCACCCCACAGGCCACCCCGATCACCACCGCCATGGCATCGGTGGACATCCGCTTGCCGATGATAACGGCCAGGGTAGCAGCGAAGGCAATGATCGCTATGATTGCTACCTTCTTCATTGGAATCCTTTCGTGCTCACTTCACCAGTTTCAGCCTGGCGGCCAGGCGCCTCAAGGGCATCCTCCCGTCTGTACCGGTGGCCTCGTCCACCCACCGCCTGCTTTTGCGACCTCCCTCCCTGAGACGGGAGGTCAGTTCTTGGATTTCCTGACCGGATACGTGGGCAGCCTGCAAGCGCATCACCTGCCCCTGGGCTATCACCAGGAAGTCCCCCCGGCCCAGGAGACTCTCGGCCCCTGTCCCTGCCAGGCCTGAGGCCACTTTGGCATCCTCCGGGCTGGCCACACTGCCCACAATGCGCACCGGGAAGTTGGACTTGACCAGTGAGCCGATGATGGCCACGGTGGGTTTCTGGACGCAAGCCACCAGGTGGATCCCTGCCCCTCTCCCCCGCTGCAGGAGGCGCGTCAAGAGGTGCTCCATCTTCTTGCCTCCCACCATCATCAAATCAGCCAACTCATCAATGAAAACCACCACCTGTGGTTGCGTCACTTTCTCGTGGTCCCGTCCCTCCATCTCTACTATCAGACGCTTCAGCACCTCCGAGGCCCCTTCCACATCCTCCACCATGGGATACAGGAGGTGGGGGAGATTAGCGAAGGGAGTGAAGCCCCGTCCCTTGGGATCTATCAAGACCAGTTGCACTTCGCCCAGGCGATTGTACATCGCCAGGCTAGCGATCATAGCGCGGGCTAGCTCAGTCTTGCCCGATCCCGTCCTGCCAGCAATGAGCACGTGGGCTACATCGGCGCTGGGAAGGCGCAGGAGCAGGGGAGTTCCCTCCTCGTCCAGGCCCAGGACGGCAGTGCAGGGAGGTATCTCGGCCAGCCGCCGACATAGAGCCAGGAGCTTGACGGTGTGGGTCGTCTCCCGAGGAATCTCCACGTTTATCTTCCCACCCTGGCGGAACACTCGGCAAGAGGGGATGCCCAAGGAGAGAGCGATCTCCTCGGCGAGGCCCTTGATGCGGCTGACCTTGGTGCCCACGATGGGCACCAGCTCGAAGCGGACAAAGCGCGGGGTGACCGTGGCCCCGCAGACGTGGGAGGGCACCTTGTGGCTCGCCAGGACCATCTCGATTCGCTCAGCCTGATATTCCAGCAAACGTCGCATGGCTCACCCAAATCCGAAAGCGCCAGAGGTCTACGACCCTGAAGGGTCTTCAGACCCGGAGGAAACAACGTGCGGCCACATTCTCGTCAGGCCATCGCTCCCACTCAACTGGCAGCCACAGCCGGGCGCTGAGGAAAGGCTATCACCTTGCCACCACTGGCAACTTCGTGGTGAGCCTGTCGAACCGCCTCGTGGTGAGCTTGTCGAACGACTCGAGGCAAGGGAATCTCCTCAACAACCGGCTTGCCAACAGTTCGCAGCGCGCAAGCTGCGCACGGGCGGGGGTCGCTGATAGGAGCGATCTTGGCCGCGCAAGCCGCCCTCAGGAAACTGATCCTGGCTGGCTCATCGTTCCAGACCTCGGAGTGGCCATTCCCGTAGCGGACCACGATGGGCGAGGGAGAGGACTTCTGCAATGAGAAGCGCAGCTTATCACAGGAAACCTGCCTGGCGGGACAGTTCCGACAGAGATTAGGTGAGACCTCGTTGTCCCCTTCTGCGATCCTGGTGCAGACGATGCGGCCATCGCGGGCCACACTGCGGTAGGCGCATATCTTGGTCGTCAATTTGCCCATGTTCACAACCCTTTCTTGAGTCATGCTACGTGACGGATCACGGCCATGACCTTGCCCTGGATCTCCACGTTGGCGGGATGGACAAAGACCGGCTCCACTCTTGAATTGGCCGGCTGCAGACGCACCCGCTTGCCTTCCGGATAGAATCTCTTCAAAGTGGTCTCGTTCCTGTCCTTCAGCCTCACCGCCACCATCTCGCCCCCCTCAGCCACCGCTTGATGCCTCATCACCACAATGTCCCCGTCGTTGATCAAAGCATCAATCATCGAGTCGCCTTTCACCCGCAGAGCATACAAGCCGTCCTGCTCCTTGACGATGTCGGGAGTCAGCTCGATCTCCTCGTAGTCACTATCCGTGAAGGAGATAGGCTCCTCACTGGCGGCAATCTGTCCCAGCAGAGGCACCTTGAAGCTCCTGAGACCATCGAGGAGCTTGATCCCGCGGGGGGTTTCAGGCTCTCGCTCGATCACACCCTTCCTCTCCAGAGCCTTCAGGTGGTGGTTTACCAGAGACTTGGTGCTCATCTTCAAGCCCTGGCGGATCTGCTCGTGAGTGGGAGGGTACCCATTTTCACTAATGAAGGCAGTGATGAAACTAAGCATTTCCTTTTGGCGTTGGCTTAAGCTTCTCATGACCAGCTCCTTTCCAACAAAAATAGAACGCCTGTTCTACTATATTATACCAGAACATGCGTTCTATGTCAAGAGGGAAAACGGGTTTTCCGAAAATTTTAAGGTTTGGTGTTAGTTCAGTTGGCGGATTACTAGAACCACCTTTCCCTGAATCTCCACGTTGGCTGGGTGAACGTAGATGGGTTCCATGGTCGGGTTTGCTGGCTGCAGGCGCACCCTTCCCCGCTCCAGGTAGAAGCGCTTCAGGGTGGTCTCCTTCTCGTCCTTCAGCCAGACGGCCACCAGTTCGCCGTTCTCCGCCTCTTCCTGATGCTTCATGATCACGATATCGCCATCGTGGATCAGGGCATCAATCATTGAGTCTCCTCGCACCTGCAAGGCGTAAATACCTTCCTCTTTTTCGATGATGCTGCGGGTCAGCTCGATGGTCTCGTAACCAAAGGGTGGGAGATCGCTGTCGGGGATGGGGATAGGCTCACCGGCAGCGATCCGACCAAGAAGGGGAATGCTGACGATGTCACCTTTAGCCCTACGTCCCGATCCGGATCTATCCACTAGCTTCAGCCCCCGGGACACAATCTTATCCCGTGCGATATAGCCCTCCCTCTCAAGGACCTTCAGATTGTAGTTGACAACCGACGTCGAAGAGATGCCAACCGCAGCACCTATCTCGCGGATGGTGGGAGGATACTCGTTCTCACGGGTGAAAGTCTCCACAAAGCTGAGGATCTTCTTGTGACGCTCCGACAAAGCCATGATATGTCACCTCCTGAACTCTACGTCAACCCAATTATACACGAACATGCGTTCTATGTCAAATCGCTAAAATGACAGGGCTTGCGCAGACATTCTGAGGGGCCAAGGGCCAGAAGCAGGGGTACGGACAAGGCCAGGCTCCAGCGACGGGGACGAAGAGGAGAAGGGTGGGGTTGACTGGCTCAGGGGGACGAACTTGGGGCTGCAAAATGCGCAGCGGATGGTGGCCAGGTGCGCAGCGGTACGGCGCTAGATGCTGTGGGGGACCTAGTCAAGACGGGGTATCGAGCAGGTCTGAGGGATAGCTGGGGCGCCCGGAGGCTATTAGCAGGCAGGCGGATCTCCTTCTGCAGACCATCTTCTCCATAAAGCAGGCTCAGAACGATCGTGCAAGTATTATTGATCACGCGGATGGGGTGATAACCATCGTGCCTGGCATCAGGCATTGGCCCGCTCCCTGGCGTCTTCCCAGGCCGGGCACTCATTACCTCGAAGGCTGCATGAGCCGTGCTGACGACATTCGACCTATTCGGCCAGACTCCGGGCAACGTCCACGGCGCTGGCGGCGTCGGGCGCGTAGGCGTCGGCCCCGATCTGCTCGGCAAAGGCCGCCGTCACCGGCGCGCCGCCGACCATGATCTTGACCGCATCGCGCAATCCCGCCTCCTCCAGGGCCTCAATGGTCGCTTTCATCCCTGGCATGGTCGTCGTCAACAGCGCCGACATGCCCAGGAGCTGGGGTTGATGCTCCCGCACGGCGGCTACGAAGTCATCGGGCTTGACGCCGGTCCCCAGGTCAATGGTCTGAAAGCCTGCCCCTTCCAGCATCATCTTGACCAAATTCTTGCCGATGTCGTGCAAGTCGCCCTGCACCGTGCCGATGACGTACTTGCCGGCCGAGGGGACGTCGGCCTCGGCCAGCAGCGGGCGCAGGACGCCCATCCCCGCCCGCATGGCCCGGGCAGCGATGAGTACCTCGGGCACGAAAAGGTCACCGGCTTTGAAATCCCTGCCCACCTCGTCCATACCGGCAATCAGACCGCTGGTTAGGATCTCTCCCGGATCCATACCCTGGTCCAGCGCTTCCTGGACCAACTCAGCGACCTCTTCGTCCTCACCGTCGTATAGGTTCGATGCGATTTCTTGCAGAACGTCCGCCATTGCCTGAAACCTCCTGTGTACTTTGATTACTGATCGCTCTACAATGGGGCGGCCCTTGCGTTCTCTGTGCAAGGTTTGACCGCTCCGTAATTGTGAACGTCAATTCCGTTCCTGGTTAGTCCG
>JAUWYT010000307.1 GCA_030615705.1 Chloroflexota bacterium | reverse complement strand
GGTGTCCACTAGATGACATTAGTTTACCACATAGCTTCTAGGATGTCAAAACGGGATGCGGCAGACATTTCAAAAAGGGGCGCGTTTCTTGGTAGGGGCAACCGCAAGGGTTGCCCCTACCGGTGGGGTCTAGAGAAGCGGGGGAAGGGTTAAGAAGCCTGTCTAACGTCTCCACCAGGCAAAAGCTAAGCCCAGCAGAGGCAACACTGCGCTGAGCGCCGCCCCGGGACAGATCGCCTTCCCTTGGCCCTCCGCCGAAGCAGGGGCTGCTGAGTCCTGAGCTTGACGAAGGGTGGTTGAGGTGGGTTCAGGAGAGCGGACGATGGATGATAGTTCTAGCGGCCCTTCACTTCGACTGGGCTCAGTGCCAGCGACTGGGCCCTTCGACGGGCCCCTGGTCCTTTGGCCCAGGGACAAAGGGCTCAGGACAGGCCCTTCGACAGAGCTCAGGACAGGCCCGTAATCGCCTTCGGTCACCTCATAGGCCCGGCCCTCCAGGACGACGATGACGTGCTTGCCCAGGGCGAGGTACTTGCCCCACTCCGGCCGCCCCGAGAGGAGATCGAAATAGCCATCTGTGCCGAAACCTACCTTGACCGTCTCCATCCGATCCGGCTCGTAGATAGTGTCGGTCCACACCCCGTCGTGCAGGACAAAAGCCTTTTCGCCCACGTGCTTGACCTCGGCGGTAGCCGGCGAAATCACCGTGTCCGCTCCGCGCAGGGATTCCTGGGCGATGCTGTTCTCCACCGCCCCTGTCCCGAAGGTCGGCGCTGGGGTGGCCATAACGCGGAGCTCCCGCTGGACGATGGCCTGCCGTCCGGCGTTGGTCAGCGCCCTCTCTGTTTCCTCTACAAGGAAGGACGTGTAAGGGGTGATGATGCCGTAGCGCACACTCAAGCTCACGATCTCGTCTACTAGCTCCTTGCTCTCGCCATGGAGCCGGATTTGGCTCAGAAGATAGCCGATCTTGCGCGTGGCCCAGAGGCGAGGTATGAACGACTCGCCCCCCTCGTCCCGAAAGTGGATGTCTTCGTAGGCAAAACTCTGGGGACGGCCATTCACCTTGCCCTCGAGGGTGACAGTGATCAAACCACCTTCGCGATAGTGGCCCACCAGCACCAGTTGAGTGCCCGCGAAGAGGTCGGGCAAAGGGTAAGGGTAGGTGTCGTCGACCTGCACATCGCCAAAATCGAGGTCGAGATCAGCCAGAAGCGGCGAGCTAACCTTGGCGTAGAAGGCCGAGACCTCCTCCTCGATAGACTGACTCGGCCGCACGTAGGCGCTGGCCCCGCGGTGGCTCTGAGCCAGAGTGTCCAGCAGGACGGTATTGACTTCATCGCCCACGCCGAAGGTGAAAACCCTGACAGCTTCCGTGGCTGCCTGGGCGACGTTAGCGATGATCTTCTGCGTGTCGGTCACCCCTTCTGTAGCCAGGCCATCGGTGAGGAAGATGATGAGCGTGGGCCGCTCCTCTCCAACCTGGGCCAAAGCTTCTAACAAGGCGCGGTTGATGTCGGTGCCGCCCACGGCTTCCAATCCTCGCACGAAGTGCAGGGCCTCGTTTCGCTTCTCGGTTGGCTGAAGCCTGGTCGCATACTGGCGCACGCCCGTGCTGAAAGCGATGATATTGAAACCATCTTCGTCGTTCAGGTTATCCAGCACAAACTCCAGCGCCCCCTTCGCCTGATCCAGCTTCTCGCCTCGCATGCTGCCCGAGGTGTCCAGGACGAGGATGACGTCCTTGGCCACTACCTCCCTCTCTTCAACCTCGACCTTTGGGGCGACGAGCAGGAGGAAGAAGCCATCCTCATCGGGTTCGCGATAGCTCAGCAGGCTGAGCCCGAAATCCTCGCCCGAGATGGTGTAATAGAGCTCGAAATCGCGATCGGGAACCACATCGTACTCCTCATAGCCCACCGTGGCGTTATATTCGCCACGACGATCCACCGCTACCTTGTGGCTGGAGGAGTAGATGGCCTTGATCGGCTCATTGGAATGTATCTCAACGCTGATTGCCACTTCTTCCAAGGGCCTGGCGGAAAAGCGCTCGGTGTCCAGGGGGTAAACGTACTTGACCAGGCCTCCCTCCGTCGAGAGCACCTGGCTGTACTCCAGCTCAACGCGCCGCTCCCCGTGGGAGGGAATGGGGAAGATTCGGGCTTGGAAAGCGTTCCTTCCCACATACTCGAGGAGGGCAGGGTCTTTGCGGCGGCGCACAATGTCCTCGTAGATGCGGCGGGCCTTGTCCTTATCGAGGATCTGGCCTTCCAGCTTCTCTCCATCCACCCACATGGAGAACTCCGAGATCGCTGCCTCCTCGGGCAGAGGGAAGATGTAAGTGCCCTCCATCTCGTAGGGCGCTTCGTTAACAAAGACCTGATCCACGTGGGTGGTAGCCACCTGGTCCTCGATGGTCACCCTCACCCGGTGGTACTTGATGGTCAGGTTGGGAACATCGGTGATCGGGACGTGGGCAGGTGGCTCGGGGATAATGATACCGTCGGCGTACGAGGTTGCCACCATGGCTACGATCAGCCCCAGAAGCATAGCTGTGGCTAGCAAGATTCTCCTCTTCATCTCCATGGCCTCCTCTTGTACATAGGTTGAAAGATATACCCATTTACTTACTAGACGCGGCGAGGATATGAAAGGTTCCCTGGTGCTCACTTTACAAATAAGCCAATTTGGTGTATAATAGCGCAAGGTTGATTGCCGACTGAGAGTGTCGCCTCTCAGTTTTTGTCGTCTAT
>JAUWYT010000300.1 GCA_030615705.1 Chloroflexota bacterium | reverse complement strand
CTCTTCAGCTTTGTGCTCCTGTCACTGACTCTATTGCGTCAGCGGGCAGGGGATCAGACCTCGCTCAACCTCAGCGATGGGGTCAAAGCCATCGCTACAGTGATCCTCAGCGGACTTGTCGGGTTCATAGTAGGCATGGTTGGCGGCCTTCTCCTGGGCAGGATCGGTTTCTTTGGCGGTGCTCCTGATAGGACGCTTCCATCCGCCCTTGGATTTCTTGTGGGGATGGCGAGTGGGGTAGCCTGTATCGGATTCCTGGTCATTTTGCGCAAGGGATGGAAGTGGCTCTGGCTGGCCTGGATCATACAGGCTCTTGTCCCGGTCGCCTTTTTGATAGTTTTCAATTTGCCTGGCTCCCCTATAGCATCATGGCGAGAACTGCCCTATATCGGCCGATTGGGGCGTGTCTTTGAGACCGAAACCGGCACTGGCCTGGTGCGAGTGCTCATCTGGGAGGGGGTCGTAGATATGATGACGCCCCACGAGCCCATCCAGTATCCCTCCGGTCAACCCGACAGGTTGAACCCCTTGCGGCCCCTTATAGGCTATGGGCCGGAGTCGATGTTCGTGGCATACAACCGCTTCTACCCTCGAGATCTCGCTCACGTCGAGGCCCGTAAGGCCTCCCCTGACCGTTCACATAATGAGACGTTTGATGCGCTGGTGATCACAGGCCTTGTTGGCTTCGTAGTCTACATCTTGCTCTTCGGTGGTGTATTCTATTATGGCTACAGATGGCTGGGGTTGATTGAGAACTCCAGGGAGCGTAATGTCTTCATCGGTTTATTCCTTGGTGGCGGTTTAGCTGCGGCCCTTCTCCTTTGGCTCTGGAAAGGGGCAGAGTTTGTGGGTGTGGGCTTGCCGTTAGGTATCGCACTCGGCTTGGCTGGATACCTGGTCGTGTCCGCAGTTGTGTTCCATAGCCGGGCAAAGGAGAGCCAGGTACGGACTTCAGACTTCAGACTTCAAACTTCAAACCTCCAACCTCCAACCTCCAACTTCCAATTCTTACTCATTGCTCTAGTCTCGGCCTTGCTGGCTCATTTCGTTGAGATCCACTTTGGTATCGCCATCGCTGCTACACGGACCTATTTCTGGGTGTATGCAGCACTGATGGTCGCTGCAGGTTACTATCTGGGGCGCGAGCCCATTTCTCTCCAGGCTGCTGACGCGGTCGTGCCCGTTGAGGTGCCAGAGCAGCCTCGCAGCAAGCGGCGCAGGGGCCGGCGGAGTCGAGCCCAGGTCCCCAGCGGGCCATCTTTGCAGGCACTTCGGCTGGGACTTCGGCGAGCTCAGTCGAGCCGCTCAGTACAGGCGGCACAGGGACGAGGGGCCTCTGTTATCATCTACTCTCTGTTGGTGGGCCTTATCCTGGTAACCATGGGATATGATTACATCACCCCTCAATTCGATATCGCGGCTAGGGGCTACAGCTTGCTCTGGCTACTCGGTCTTACCTGGCTTTTGGGCGGTGCTGTAATCTTGGCCCTGACAAGCAGAACCTGTACTGAGCCTAGCCGTGGTGACCTGAGCCCTTCGACTACGCTCAGGACAGGCTTGTCGAAGGGAAGTAAAGGACAAATTCGACGCGGCAATTGGCCCCTGGCCCCCTTACTTTACTCCCTTATCTCCCTGGGGTGTTTTCTTTTCTTCTTCATCGTTCGCACTCGTCAGGTGTACAGCAAAATCACCGTGGCATCCCCGGATGATTTGCTGAAGCAGGCCGGTACTGTAGCCAATGGTCTTGTGCTCTATTATGTCTCTGTTCTACTCCTCCTCTTGGCCATTGCAGGTGCGTTGCTGCGTGGGAGATCATTACCCTCCAACTTCTGCCGACGCCGCTACGGGTGGCTTTATCCCCTTCTGGTAGTTGCGGTCGCAGCCTTGATCTTCACGACCAACCTTAGCGTTATCAGGGCCGATATCGTCTACAAGCACGCCAAATCCTACTATGCGGCTGGTCAATGGGATGCCAGCATCGCCCTCTATCGGCAGGCCGTAAAGCTTGTTCCCCACGAGGATTACTATTACCTCTTCCTGGGCTCGGCCTATCTAGAGAAAACTAAGGATGTGTCCGATCCGGCTGAAAGGTCTGCTCTCTTAGAGGAAAGCCGCAAGGTTTTGGAGAGGGCCCTCCAGCTCAATCCCCTTAACACCGACCACAGCGCCAACCTGGCCCGCCTCTATCGTACTTGGGGCCAAATGGCTTCCGACTCGGCCCAGCGGGCTGATAAGTTGGGCAAAGCTTTAGAGTATTACCGCCAAGCGACAAACCTCAGCCCTCAAAACGCCCAGGTCTTCAATGAGTGGGGACAAGTTTATTACATCCTGGGCGATCAGGAGAAGGCCCTGGAGAAGTATCAGCATTCTTTGAGTTTGGATCAGGAGTATGACCAGACCTATCTTCTCCTGGGCGATCTGTACCTAAACAAGAAAGAACTGGACAAGGCTGCAGACGCCTACTCCAGGGCCTTAGAGCTAAACCCCAGAATAGTGCAGGCTCATAGCACCCTGGGCTACATCTACTCGCAACAAGGGAAGCTTCAGGAGGCTGTGGAGGAAAACCTCGAGGTGTTAAAGCTAGCCCCCAACGATTACGCTAGCCACAAGAACCTGGCCCTTCTCTATCAACAATTAGGGCGAACAGATGAGGCCGTTGCAGAAGCCCAGATCGCCTTGGGGTTGGCTCCAGAAGCGGACAAAGCGGACTTGGAGGCCTTTGTGGCTCAGTTGAGGCCAGGACAGCCCTTCGGCTCCGCTCAGGACAGGCCCATTACCAGTTCGGATGAGGAGCTGATCCAGACCTATCTTTC
>JAUWYT010000021.1 GCA_030615705.1 Chloroflexota bacterium | reverse complement strand
CAAGTTTCAGTTGTGGGTCGGCCAAAACCGGGGCAGTATTCTGGACGACATGCGCAACCCGTCCAAATGCACCTTGACCGAACCGGCGGCCATGGAGGGCATTAGGTTCTTTGCCGACCTGATGAACAACAACTACGCCATGCGTGATGCCAACCTCGGCCAGGCCGGCGGCGACGCCGCCGTCTTCCAGAGCGGCCAGGTGGCCATGATCATCCAGAACTCCAGCCGGGTGTCGGCCTTCAATGCGGCCGACATGGACTACGACGTGGCTGTGGTGCCCCTTCCCACAGGAGGCCAGCGGTCGGCCAGCGCTGGTGGCGGAGCCTGGGTGATGAGCAGCGCCGGTGGCAACAAGGAGGCAGCCTGGACTTTCCTGAGCTGGCTGCAGAGCACCGACGGCGGCCAGCGCGTCTACACCGCCTCCGGGGAGATCTTCCCGGCCCTGCAGTCTACCGCTCGCTCCGATGACTTCCTCGGGCAGGATCAGCCGCCGGCTAATCGCCAGGCCTTCCTCACCGAGGGCGAGAACGCCAAGGTGGGGCGGTTCGGCTACTTCCCTGAGTGGGGAGAGCTCAACGGCTCCATCATCGGGCCTGGCATGCAGCGCATCTGGGCTGGTGAGGCCACTCCCGAAGAAGCGCTGCCGGACATCTGCGCACAAGTAGACGCTTTCCTGGCGGAGAACGGCTACCCGAAGTAAACCGATGAAAAGGGGGTGATGAGTCGTACAGTTGTACGGCCCATCACCCCTACATCCCTCCAGGATCCGACCATGTCCCTTCCATCACGGAAGCCGCTATCCTCAAAAGACGAGAACAAGACTTCCGAAGTCTCTGAGACTTCGGAAGTCTACCATCGCCGTTGGTGGGCCAGGTGGCGGCCCGATCAACAGTGGGAAGCGTATCTTTTCCTGTTGCCCAGCTTCGCCGGATTCCTGATTTTCGTCGCTCTCCCCGTCGTTGCGGCCCTGGCGCTGAGTTTTGTTCGGTGGAACCTCTTAAGTCCCCCAACCTTCGTCGGTGTGGCAAACTATACGCGACTATTGACCGGGGATCGCATCTTCCAGAAAGCCTTCTGGAACACCGCCTATTTCACCGTCACAATCGTGCCGCTCCAACTGGTTTTTGGCCTGGCGCTGGCAGTGGCTCTCAACCGGGCGATTCGTGGCGTCATGCTCTATCGGCTGATCTACTTCATGCCCGTTGTCACTACCATTGTGGCGGTGGCTCTGGTCTTCCAGTGGATGTTCAACCGGAATTTTGGCCTTTTCAGCGCCATGATCTGGAGATTGGCGGAGTTGACAGATCTTCCCATCAGCCCGCCGGACTGGTTGAGCAGCACCTCCTGGGCAAAGCCGGCCGTGGTGATCCTCACCCTCTGGAAGAACACCGGCTTCACCATGGTGATCTATCTGGCTGGGCTGCAGGCGGTCCCGCAGGAACTTTACGACGCCGCCAAAGTGGACGGTGCCAACGCCTGGCAGCGTTTCCGCCGCATCACGGTGCCGATGATCAGCCCAACGACCTTCTTCTTGCTCGTCATCCAGATGATTGGCGCCTTCCAACTCTTTAGCGAACCTTACGTCATGACCCGGACTCAGAGCGGCCCGCTACAGGCCACCCTGACCATCGTCTATTACATCTACCAAAACGCCTTCGAATTCGGTCGCATGGGCAAAGCATCGGCCATGGCCTGGGTGTTGTTTACCCTTATCTTCGCTTTCACCTTTATCCAAACCCGCCTGCAACGGCGCTGGGTCCACTACGAAGCGGGAGAGTGACGAATCATGGTGGATATACTTTCTAAACCCTTGCGAAGGTTGCGAATGGCCCTGGCAGTGGGTGGATCTTCGGTGGGCGAAGATACCTTTGACTCGAAGGCTACTGCCAAACCTTCGCCAGGGTCACCACTAGAGCGGATACGAAGGCCAACTTCCTTGGCACGCCATCTGGCGTTGCATGCCATCCTGATCGCCGGCAGTGTAGTTATGCTGCTGCCCTTTGCGTGGATGCTCAGCACTTCCTTGAAGGAACCACGGGAGATATTCACCTACCCACCTGTCTGGATCCCCAGCCGCATAGCCTGGGAAAACTACGCCACCACTGTCTCAGTCATGCCCTTTGGCCGCTTTTACTTCAACAGCTTTGTGGTCGCCACCAGCGTTACTCTCCTGCAGATCCTCACCTCCTCCCTGGCCGCTTTTGCCTTTGCCCGGCTGCGCTTTCGGGGACGCAATGCGCTTTTTCTGCTCTACCTGGCCACGTTGATGATCCCGTTCCAGGTGACGATGATTCCTAACTTTGTCCTCATTCGTTTCCTGGGATGGTACGACTCTTACCAGGCTCTTATCCTGCCTACGGCCTTCTCAGCTCTTAGCACCTTTTTACTGCGCCAGTATTTCCTGGGTATTCCCATGGACCTGGACGAAGCGGCCCGGATGGATGGCGCGTCCTCTTTGCGCATTTGGTGGCAGATCATCATGCCCCTCAGTGGCCCAGCCATTGCCGCCCTGGCCGTTTTCACCTTCCTGGCATCCTGGAACGACTTCCTGTGGCCGTTGGTCATCACCACCTCGCTGGAGATGCGCACCCTGCCCGTGGGCATCAGCGCTTTTCAGGGCCAGTACAACGTGCAGTGGCACCTGCTGATGGCTGGTTCCGTCATCGCCATGCTGCCGGTGCTCGTCATCTACGTCATCGGTCAGAAGTGGGTCGTGCGGGGTGTCACCCTCACGGGCATGGGTGGCCGCTGATTATCAACCAAACATTATGCCCATCACCTCGCCCACCGCCAACATCCGGGCGGCGCGGGAGGCGGTAGAGAAATGAGGACAACTTGGCCGACCCTGGGTTTCAGCCTGCGAGTGGAGATTCGCGGGCTTTTCTATTCCTGGCGATATGACAGCGAACTCTGGGGATTAATCGAATGTGTCAATAGCCCTGGCGTTTCCTCTAGAGCTTCGAGCACCTCAACAAGTTGAGGAGTCCGATCAGTCATTCTTCGCGATGACCAGGCGATAGATCTCCGTCGGTTGGGCGCCGAAACGATACTTGTATTCCTCGTCGCCGCGCAAGAAGTCGAATTTCGACCGGCCTAACTCGATGGCCCACTGGATGCAGTAGCTCAGGAGGACGATTCCTGGGCTGAGCCGGGCGTACTTGTGAGGATTGTAGCCGGAGTTGTAGACCATAATCGAATCCTGGTAGTCGAAGTTCAGCATGGTGGCTGCTTTCTCCCCGTTGACTTCCATGAAAGCCAACTGCAACCATCCAGCCTCGTGCAAAACCTGGGCTGCGGCGTGGAAGAAACCCTTCATCTGGGCGTCCATGAACTCATCCTTGTCAACGTGGCTCTTTTGGTGCAGCTCGATGAAAGCTTCCATTTCCGCCGCCAGGTCGTGCTCTTCGTTCACAATGTACCAGTTGATCTGCCCGCTGCCCTCGGCCCGGCGGAGCTTGCGCCGTATCTCGTGGCGTTGTTTCTTGCTCAATGAGTTCAAGTAGTCATCCCAGGCGGCAGGTAGGGGGATGATGGGGCAGATGTCTTCCACTTCTGTGTGGACCTGGTAACCCCGGTCCGCAGCCATCTCTGCCAGGAGCGAGTGGGTGGGGGAGGCAGACGGGATGTTGCACAGGTCGGCCAGGTCCCAGGCGGGCGCCTCATCGCTCTCCAGCCAGTCCAGCAAGGCGCCGTAGACTTTCGCCTCCTGGCCGCTGGCGGCGATGAGGTCCAGGTAGTCGGACACGTCCCGGCAGCCCACGACGGACAGGGTCTTCAGCCCATCGTCCGACGTGGTTAAGTACAGGGGGGCGATACCTGAGAGATGGCCGCCATCGCGTACGGCAATCAGGTAGAGTTCGCCCTCGCCAAGGTGCTCCCACCAGGTGCTTTGCCACTCCCAGGTTAAGAAGAGGGTGTCGGATGCGCGATCGCGCAGGAGGGGGTTCCACTCCTGGTGCAGGGCCGCAAAGCCACCGGCGTCGGTGTATACCTGGGTCTTCACTTCGGCTCCAGTATCAACTGACAGTACGGGTCGCCCCGGGCGATGGAGTGGGGCAACTCCAGGGTCATGGGCGTGTGGCTGAGCATGCCGTGATCGCCCTGCATGGCGATATCGCACAGCCGGGCTAGTTCCTCCGGCGTGGCTCCCAGCCGTTTCCAGGCCTCGACCAGGGGACAGTAATGGAAGCGGACTTCGCCCCGCGTTTCTCCTGCCTCGATCGCTTCCTTGTCGAAGATCTCCTGTCGGCCGGGGCGCATCTGGTGGGCGATGAAGTCCGCTGGGGTGGCCAGGGGGCCCATTCGCTGGCCTTTGGTCTGGCCGTACCGGTAGATAGCCTGGCTGGCCAAACGTTCCGCCTCTTCCGGGCCAAGGGCTGTCTCCATCTCCTTGAGCAGGAAAAAGAGATACGTGGCCCGATCCTCGATGGCGCTGCGCACAGCTTCGGTAGTTTCGTTGGTAATGCGACTCCTCCCTATCAAACGAGTTTGTTGGGTTATGGTCAGTCTACGTCGAAGGGCAGCGCCACGCCCTGTTTCTGCAGCGCCAGGATCAGGGCCTCGTATCCGACAAAGTGGATGGCCCGGATGCCCAGTGCTGCCGCCGCTGCTACGTTAGGCTCGTAGTCGTCCACGAAAATCGTCGCCTCGGGGCGCATGCCCAGGCGTTCCAGCGCTAGCCGGTAAATGGCTGGGTCGGGCTTGGCTAGGCCCACCAACGCAGAGATAACCATCACGTCAAACAGCCCATCCAAGCCGTAGCGTTCGCGCAGCAACCGGGGGAGGATGTCACTGGCGTTGCTCAGCAGCCCGGTGCGATATCGGCCTCGCAGCCGCCGGACTAGTTCTGCCATCCGTCGGTCGGTCTTGGCGTCGCGGAACAGGTCTTGCTGGAAGTCGAGGATCGCCTCCTGCGTGTGGAGGCCCAGAACAAGACCCGTCCGGCGCCAGTATTCCTCGTCGGTGATGGTTCCCACTTTGGCCAGCCGCCAGGCGGGTGATCGCCATAGAATCTCGGCCAGGTCCCCAGGTTGCAGTCTCAGCCGGGCTTCCTGTTCCTGGAACGAGTCTAGCTGGTCAAAGCGCACCAGCACGCCGCCAAAGTCAAAGATGATCGCTTCCACGTCTGATGCCATGTTCACTTCGACAATCTTGCTCGTGGGGAGAACTCAGTTTGTCAATCCGGCTAGATTATACACCAATCTCATCCCCGTGCAAATAGTGAATGGCATTGACGACTTCACGGGGCAACTCTGTGCTATGACTTATCTTGACAAAACAGTTGCTTTGGCTTATCATTACAGGCAATTACTTCAGTGGCCGTAGGGGGGGGCATGGGCAAACGATATGAGATCCGCCTGGCCGGCGCAGGAGGGCAGGGGATGATCCTGGCGGGTTTGATCCTGGCTGAGGCGGCGGCGATTCACGACGGCAAGAACGCCAGCCAAAGCCAATCCTACGGCGCTGAGGCCCGCGGAGGCGCCAGCAACGCGGAGGTGATTATCTCCGATAGCGAGATCATCTATCCCAAGGTCACCAACGCTGACTTGCTCCTCTGCATGAGTCAGGAGGCCTGTGACAGGTATTCCCACGAGTTGAAAGAGGACGGCACCCTGATCGTGGATTCCGTCAACGTGGAACGTGTGCCCGCTGACCGAGCCTATGGCGTGCCCATCACCAAAATCGCTGAGGAGGCGACAGGGGAGCGAATCACGGCCAACATGGTGGGTTTAGGTTTGGTTGTAGGGCTGACAGGGGTAGTCTCCAGGGGAGCCATAGAGGCCGCCGTTTCGGCCCGGGCACCCAAGGGCACCGAGGAGATGAACTTAAAAGCTCTGGCGGCCGGACTTAAGAAAGCTGAGGAACTGAAAAGGATTTAGGATTAGTCTGGGTGTGAGGTTGGCTGGGGTGGCTGCTTCAACCGATGATCTGGATTTGACTCCCTATACCGGGCGGTGGATAGCTATCGTGCGGGGGCAAGTGGCGGGAGTTGGCCTTTCACCTGAGGAAGCCCGCCGCCTGGCTAAGCGCAATCGGCCTAAGGAGGAGGCGGTGGTGGTTGTCTTCGTGTCCGGTGAAGGGGAGCCCGAGGTTCAGCGAGTAACAAATGATCGAACTCATCCCTAAGGGCTCAATTGTAGAACAAATCTGCGCCTTCTTGCGGGAGCGCTCGGTCGAAGCGTATCTGGTAGGCGGCTGCGTGCGGGATTGGCTGCTGGGGCGCTCCAGCCACGATATTGACTTCGCTGTGGCGGGCGATGCCGTGGGCCTGGCGCGCCGGGTGGCTGATCGAATGGGGGGCGCTTTCGTCCTTTTGGACCAGCAACGCTGCACGGGTCGAGTGGTGACCAGGGGGGAAGACGGCCAGCGTCTCTTCATAGACTTCGCCCGGCTGCAAGGCGATGACATAATCACCGATCTCTCCAAGCGGGATTTCACCGTTAACGCGATTGCTGTTGCTGTGGCGGATGCGGAGTCTCTCTCCCATGTTATAGATCCCTACGGCGGACGGCGCGACCTGCAGCTTGGTCTGGTGCGAGCTGTCTCCGAGACGGCTTTTCGCGATGATCCCTTGCGCACCTTACGAGCAGTGCGCCTGGCGGCTGAGATGGAAGCCAGCATCGACCAGGGCACCGAGGAGCTGCTCTGTGGAGCTGTCCGTTTGATAGCTAACGTCTCCGCCGAGAGGATACGCGACGAGCTGGCCAAGATCCTGGCTCTACCGGGAGCAGCGCAGAATCTGCGCTACCTGGACGAGCTCGGTCTCCTGGTTGTCATAATACCTGAGCTGGAGACGCTGAAAGGCGTAGAGCAATCAGAGCCCCACTGCCTGGACGTTTTCGAGCATTCGCTGGAGACGGTGAGGCGACTGGAGCACGTAGTTGTGGCTTTGAAGGGATACGAGGGAGAAGAGACGGCAGGTGGTGAACTGTCTCTGGTTCCTCTTCTCTTGTCTCCCTTCTCTCGCCAGCTCAGCGTTCATCTGTCGCAACCTATCTCCGGGGACCGCCCTCGCCTGACGGTGCTGAAGTTCGTTGCCCTCCTGCACGATGTGGCCAAGCCTGCCACCAAAAGCTTTGATGATGAAGGGGGCGTCCACTTCTACGGCCATGGGGAGGAAGGGGCGGAGGTGGTCGGGGCCATTCTCAGGCGACTGCGCTTCGGTGGGAGCGAGGTGGCTCTCGCCAAAACCATCGTGGCTAACCACATGCGCCCCTGTCTTTTGGCTAGGGAGGAGGTGATCACCAGGCGCGCCGTTTACCGCGTCTTCCGCGACACGGGTGATGCTGGAGTGGACACCTTGCTTCTCTATTTAGCCGATCACCTGCCAACCTGGGGGCCCAATCTCAGGATGGTCCGCTGGCGGAGGCGGGTGGAGTTCGTGGCCTCGATGCTGGCCGATTACTATGAACGTCGCCAGAAGGTCATCTCCCCGCCCAAGCTGATCAACGGCTACGATCTGATGGAGGAGTTTGGCCTGGAGGAGGGGCCCCGCATCGGCGAGCTTCTGGAGGCGGTGCGGGAGGCTCAGGTCGAGGGTGAGGTGCAGATGAAGGATGAGGCGCTGACTCTGGTGAAGGGGTTGTTGACTCAGGAAAGCGGTAGCAAACTTTTGACCTAATTCACAGGCTGGGTTATAATACACCAGGGCATTCATGGAGATACAAGTAGCCGTCGCTAAAGTGCACAAATACGCCACCAGCGAAAGCGGCGATACCTTAGAGATGATCGAGCGGCCCCACGGCGGGCTCTCCTTGGTGCTGGCCGACGGGCAACGCTCGGGCAAGGCAGCCAAGGCTATCAGCAACCTGGTGGCTCGCAAGGCTATCTCACTCCTGGCCGAGGGGGTTCGAGATGGCGCGGCAGCCCGGGCAGCTCACGATTATCTCTATGCCAATCGTGGAGGCAAGGTCTCGGCCACTCTGAATATCGTCTCGGTGGATTTGGTCACCAAGACCGTGGTCATCTCACGGAATAGTCACTGCCCGGTCATCGTCGCCGATAATCACGGGGTGCGGACTTTGGATGCGCCCAGCCAGCCAATAGGCATCTACCCCGGGACCAAACCGGTCATCACCGAGTTGCCCATTGCCCCTCACACCTGGCTGGTCGTTTTCACCGACGGGGCGCTGGCTGCCGGGCAGCGCTACAGGGAGCGGCTGGATATGGTTCAGCTTGTCTCCGACTTCTTGGCTAACGGGAAAAGGGATGCCCAGGCTATGGCTGACGCTATCCTGGAACGGGCTGTAGAGCTGGATCGGGGGCGGCCATCAGATGACATAAGCGTTCTGGTGATAGCCATTGAGCCCAGAATGCGAGAGGACAATGTGCGGCGGATGACGGTTAGCTTTCCAATTGACAAATTGGAGAAAAAGTGACATAATAGGCGTACCACATGGGCGGGGTAACGCTCTGAAAAGAGAGAAACATGGAAAAAGAAGCTGTGCTAAAGCGGATCGCGGAAGAGGGCGGCCCGGAGGGCCTGGATTTATCGGGCCAGGAGCTGGCGGGGATTGACCTCAGCGGGGTTGATCTGCACGGCGCCATCTTAGCCAGGGCCGATCTTCGGAAAGCCGACCTGAGGGGGACCAATCTGCGGGGGGCAGACCTCTCCCGGGCTGTCTTGCAGGAGGCTGACCTTCGCTGGGCCGATCTTTCCCGGGCGGACCTGCGCTGGGCAGATATGAGGAACGCGAATCTGCGTGAGGTGGACCTCGATGGCGCCAACATGGAGGACGCTGACCTGGCTGGGGTTGATCTCACGGAAATCGAGCTGGCCAAGGGCAGGGGAGGAGAGGAGCTCCCTCCCACTTCCCCCCGGCGGAGATCGGGAGCATTGACCGCGCTGGCTATCCTGATATTTGCTCTGGCTCTGGCGGACCTGGTTTGTGTCTGGGGATGGCTCTACAAGGCCGCTTACTTCGACGAGTTCGGCCTCTCCTGGGGCTTCGATCTCAACCTGTTATCCTTGGATTACCTCCTTGGAGGCGGACTGGTCCTTGGGATTAGCCTGGGATTCCTCCTGACGCTGCTCTTGCTCTTTCTCTACGTCCTTTTGATGGTGAGCGTCATCGCGCTCATATTTTTGGTGTTCGCCTATCTAGGCGACCGCATTCCCCCCCGGGTAGGAACTTCTTGGTTTGGCCGAGGGGTCATAGTAATATTGCTTCTGGCTTGCCTGGCCGGTTTGGCCCTCATTTTTCCCCGCCTCATCTCCCTTGGCGGCTGGCTCATCAAGGAGTGGATCCCAGCGAGGGAAGGATTGCAGGTCCTTCGAGGATTCCTCGACACCTCATCTATCGTGGAAAGAATACTCTTTCTTGCTTTCCTGGCGGTCTTTCTGGTTCCCTTATGGATTCTCTACCGGCGTTTCTGCCAGGGGCTGCAGAGGGCTAGGTCCCCGTTTCTCTGGCTGGAGGATGCTCTGGCTTTCCTGAAGAGGGCCGGTATTTTTGGCCAATTCCACCCCTTGACATCGTGGGAACGGCGTTTGGGCGCGCTGGCAGTGGCGGTCATTCTCATCGCCATTCCTACCTTTCTGACCCAGGCTGGGAGGCTGCATGCCCAAAAGGACATGTGCGACGGAGGCTCTCTTCCTCAAGTCTGCCTCTACGAGAAGGGATTGCTGGCTACATCGTCCCTACTGACGGAGGAAGCAGAAGGGCAGTTTTGCTTGCGGCTGCTGCTGGATAGGGATGGCAGATACTACGTGTTCTATCCTCACCAAACCCGCGAGGTCGAGGGGAGGTGGGAGCCCCTTTTGTATGAGATACTCACCGAGGAGGTGGATCTCATCAAGCCGAAAGAGAGCACGGCTTGTTTAACGTGTCGTGATGCTGTCTCCCCCGCAGAGGAGCCACCTCTGATCATCTCGGCTGTGGCTACCAGTACGCCAACGCCGACCGAGATGCCTACCGCTACGCCCACGCCTGGGACACCCACTGACACGCCCACGCCGGAGGTACCCATCGCCACGTTCACACCTGAGGCGCCTGTTGCCACGGCTACACCTGTGCCGCCTACGGACACGCCACAACCGACTCCAACGCCCATCCCACCGATGGCGACTAACACGCCGACCGTAGGTCCTACGCCACTGGAGCCGGGGTGCAAGGACCAGTATGAGCCTGATGGCATCGTCGGGCAGCAAAGGCTTATGGCTTTGGGCGAGACTCAGACCCACAGCTTCTGTCCTGAGGGCGATTTCGACCTGGTAGAATTCCCGGTCAAAGCTGAGCGGTGGTACCACGTCTATACCCACGATCTGGCCCTGGGCGTGGATACGATGATCTCTGTCGGGCTAGTGCCGAAAATCGCCCGCTACTGCAATCCCCGCAATTGTGCCAACGATGATGTCACACCGGGGAACCTGGCTTCGGAAATAACCTTCCAGGCCGACGTTGATGGCACTGCTCTGGTGTCCATTGACAATCGCTACCAACATGGACCTGACAAGACGTACCAGATCACTGTTAAGGAGATCGTGCCCACTCCCACGCCGACGCCCTCCATCACCCCCACGCCGACCCAAACCCTGACGCCCACCCCAACGGCCACGAAGATCCCGCCGAAGGATGCCTGGGAGCCCAACGACACCAGTGGCAAGGCCTATGGCCCCCTCGCTTCGGGTCAAGTGTACGAGGGCTACATCTCCTCCAGAGGCGACAGGGATTACTTCTGGATCGAGATCCAGATCCTTGATCGGATCACCATCGTATTGGAGGACATCGGGGATGATGCGGACTACGACGTCTACCTCTACGATGCCGATCTACGAGAGATAGCCCGCTCGGCATCCGGGCGTGGCGAGGATGAGGAGATCATCTGTCATCCTGCTACGACGGGCAAGTATTATATCCTGGTATATAGCCCCGCTCAAATCTTTGACCAATTCGACGATTACAAGTTGGTAGCTACTTATGGCACGGGGGCCACGCCCACCTTCACCCCTGCGGCTACGAGTACACCCACCTCGCCGCCAACGAACACCGCTACCCCGACGGACACCCCTACTCCGACCCAGACGCTCACGCCCGGCCCGACGCCTAGCCCCTCACCCACCTTGACGCCGACGAACACCGCTGCTCCGACCGAGACGCCTACGCCCAGCCCGACACCGACGGAAATAGCCTAAATCGCCTTGCTGAGAGTTTTCGGTTCAAACGACAGGAAGCAGAGAGGGGGAGCTGAGAAAGTGGGACGCAACTTGTCGAAACTGGCACTGGCTTTGGGGATCTTCGCGGCTGTCTTTGTCACGTCAGGGGGCCGCGTGGCTACGGACCTGGTGGAGACAACAGCGGGCAGGGTGTACGCCTCGCCTGATTGTGCCTCTGCCTGGTGGGAGCAGGGCCAAGGCACGGCCGGTCTCACCATCTACGCCCTGGCGAGCCATGCAGAGAGTCTCAATGTCTATGCGGGCGTTTGGGGG
>JAUWYT010000180.1 GCA_030615705.1 Chloroflexota bacterium | reverse complement strand
AGTGTCTTCAGGGCTTCCTCTTCGTCTACCACGTTGATGGCGAAGCCGGTGTGGATCAGCACGTAGTCGCCCACGCGGGCCTCAGGGGTCAGGTGCAGGCCGATCGAGCGTCGCACTCCCCCAATTTCCACTTCGGCCATCTGTCCGTCTACGGACTTAATCAGAGCTGGAACGGCCAGACACATGCTCTGCTATCTCCTCTCCACCGTGAAACTGGCGATGACCGCCTGCCCCAGCGAGATACCGCCGTCGTTGCACGGCACCTGCCGGTGCAACAGGACGCGCAGGCCCACCTCCCGCAATCGCGGCACGACCAGCGCCAGCAGCAGCCGGTTCTGGAAGCAGCCGCCGCTCAGTGCCACCGTCCGCAGTCCTGTCTCCCGGGCGATCCGCTCACACATCGCACCTATCATCTCCGCCACGGTGACGTGGAAGCGATAGGCCATCTCCCCGACGGCCACCTCACCCCGCAGGTCAGCGAGCAGCGCATCAAACAACCCCCGCAGCCGGATCACCTTCCCACCATCACTCTCTTCAATGCCAAACGGATAGCCCGCTATTTGGATATTGGATATTGGATATTGGATTTGAGCCGCCATCTCCAGCTCGATGGCAGCCTGGGCCTCGTAGGTAACTCGCTCTCGCACGCCGATCAGGGCCGCCACGGCGTCGAACAGCCGGCCCCCGGCCGAGGTCTGCGGACAGTTGATCCCCTTATCAATCTGCTGCCGGATGATGCGAAGTTCTTCTCCCCCTTCCCCCCCAAAGCCTGTCCTGAGCAAAGTCGAAGGGTTGGGGGGGACCGTGGGGGGGCGAAAGGACGGCAACTGGCCAGTGAGGGCGTAGAGATAGCCGATGGCCAGGCGGTAAGGATTGCGGATGGCTGCCTCGCCGCCGGGCATGGGCAGGTACTCCAAGTGCCCGGCTCGCCGGAAGCCATGGTAGTCGGCTACCAGGAACTCGCCGCCCCAGATGCGCCCGTCGCTGCCGTAGCCGGTGCCGTCCCAGGCGACGCCGATGACCGGGCCGTCGTCCGGCGACCAGCCGTTGTCGGCCAGGCAGGCGGCGATGTGGGCATGGTGGTGCTGGATAGGGATTTGAGATTTGAGATTTGAGATTTGAGATTTTGCGTATTTCGTCGCCAGGTAGTCCGGGTGCATGTCGTAGGCGATGACTTCAGGCTCGATGCGGAACAGGTGCTTGTAGAGCTCGATGGTGGTCTCGAAGTGCTCCAGCGTCTCCAGGTTCTCCATGTCGCCGATGTGCTGGCTGAGGAAGGCGTACTCGTCCCTGGTGAGGCAGAAGGTGTTCTTCAGTTCGGCTCCGCAGGCCAGGATATGCTTTGTCCTGAAGGGCAGCCTGATGGGGAAAGGCGCGTAGCCTCGCGCCCGGCGGATGGGCTGCGCATCCGCAATCCGAGGGACGAACCACACGCTGTCGTCGAAGCGGGTGTAGATGTCCCGGTTGTGCATCAGGAAATAGTCGGCCAGGTGGCCCAGGCGGCGACGGGCTTCCTCGTTCTCCTGAGCGATCGGCTCCTCGCTCAGGTTGCCGCTGGTCATCACTAGAGGGCGCTTCACATCGCGCAGGAGAACATGGTGTAGCGGGGTGTAAGGCAACACCACCCCCAGATACTCGTAGCGCGGGGCCACCAGTTCGCAGACGTTCGACACCTCCTTCTTCCAGGGAAGCAGCACAATGGGACACTGGGGCGATGTCAGCAGTTGCTCTTCCTCTTCAGATAGGCAACAATGCTGTCTGATCTCCTCCAGCGTGGCCATCATGACCGCCAGAGGCTTGGCCGGTCGTCGCTTTCGTTCCCGCAGGAGGCGCACCGCCGTCTGGTTGGTAGCGTCGCAGGCCAGGTGGAATCCGCCCAGCCCCTTGATGGCCAGGATGTACCCCTGCTGCAATAACCAGGCAGCGCAGGCTATCTCGTCCTGGAAATCCGCCAGAGGAGAGAGATCTTCCTGCAGCCCCGGCTCCAGCCAGAGGTGAGGGCCGCACACCGGACAGGCGTTGGGTTGGGCATGGAAGCGGCGATCCAGCGGCTCGTCGTACTCGGCCCGGCACGCCGCGCACATGACGAAGTCCCGCATGGTAGTCAGCGGGCGGTCGTATGGTATATCTTCGATGATGGTGAAGCGTGGGCCGCAGTTGGTGCAGTTGGTGAAGGGGTAACGGTAGCGGCGGTCGGTGGGGTCGAACAACTCGCGCTGGCAATCCAGGCAGGTGGCGATGTCCGGCGAGATGAGTTGGTAGCGGCCCTCCTCGGCGCGGCTCTCACGTATCTCGAACGTCGCGTAGCCGTTGGGAGGATAATCAGCAGCACTGATCCCCTCGATGCAGGCCAGGGGCGGCGCTTTGGCCTGCAAGTCGCGCAGAAAGGCGTCCAGGACCGCCAGCGGCCCTTCCACCTCGATGCTCACCCCACCGGAGTGGTTAAGCACCCAGCCGGTAAGTGCATGCTCGTGGGCCAACCGATACACAAAGGGGCGGAAGCCCACCCCTTGCACCACGCCGTGGACATTGATTCTTCTCAGAGCGATTTCATTCTCCATCTGCGGCTGTGATCTCAACCAACCACTCCCCCCATCCCTCCACCCCCTCCCTCGTGATGCACGAGACCTCGAAGACGCGGGCCTCAGGATTGAGGCCCGCCACCAGTTGTCGGAAGGTTGCTACATCAAAATCCAGATGGGGCAGCAGGTCAATCTTGTTGATGACCAGGGCATCCACGGCGGCGAACATGCCGGGGTACTTGTAGGGCTTGTCATCGCCCTCCGGTGTGCTGGCGATCATGGCCTTGAGGCGCTCGCCCAGAGCGAAGCCCGTGGGGCAGATGAGGTTGCCCACGTTCTCGATCAGCAGAAGCTCAATGTCGTCCAGGGGCAATTCCTCCAGAGCCTGGCGCACCATGTTGGCGTCCAGGTGGCAGGTGCCGCCGGTGTTGATCTGAACCACAGGCACGCCCACGGCCTCGATTTTGTCAGCGTCCAGCCGCGAGGCGATGTCGCCCTCGACGACACCCACCCGCAGCTTGCCCCGCACCACTTCGATGGTGCGCAGGATCAGGCTGGTCTTGCCTGCCCCTGGTGAGGACATGAGGTTGACGGCGAAGACCCCCTTCTCGTCCAACAGACGTTGGTTCTCGATCGCGATTCGCTCGTTGGCGCTGAGGATATCCTCGACAACTTGAATTCTCATCTTTCACTCCACCTCGATGCTGTCCACGTAGAGCTCTCGCCCGGCGATCACCTCTCCCCCCAGTGCTCCACACGCCGGACAGACCCAGTCATTTCCATCTAACACGAACTCCTCACCGCAGCCACGACATCGCAAACGCGAGGCCACCCGCTCGAAGGACAGAGCGGCACCTTCAGCAATGGTGCCCTTGCTGACAAAATCGAAGTAGAATTGTATGCAGTCGTCCACGATGCTGGACATCTGGCCGATGACCAGGTTAATGACCGTGATGTGCCGCGCGCCCGCCTGCTCGGCATGTTCCAGGGCCAGATTAAGCATGCTTTGGGTAACGGCCAGTTCGTGCACTACGGCTCTCCTGCTTCCAACTCGGCCAATACCGCCTCCACGGCGCGAGGGATAGCCGTGGCCACCGCAGGCGTGCATGCCTCGCCGAAGATCAGCACGTCCTCCGCCTCGATAGCGATGATGACGATAGCCTCATCGTCGGGCAGCACCATGCCCATGCCCCGCCCCAGGGCCAGCGCGCCGGGCAGGGAAAGATCGTGCGTCGAGCCTGAATGCAATGAGGCCTCCAGATCACTGGGGTGCAGACGATAAAGGTTACCCGCTTTGCCATCGCGGGTTTGGATCGCATCTACCATGATGACCCGTTCGTAGCCAGCGATGACGTCTAGCAATCGCAGCCCACCGACGCTCGCTTCGGCGAAGGTCACGTCATCCCGTTGGCACTGTGCTGCCACCGCTCGCACCACGTGAATGCCCACCCCATCGTCGGTCAAGATCGGATTGCCCAGGCCGATGATCACCGTTCGAGCCACTGTCCCCCCTCACCAGACAATAGGGCTGGACGCCTGCCAACCGCACCCAGCCCTATTATATCAAACTTAGAGCGAAAAGCCAAAAGCTATCTTGTTTGGCCTAGTCGAGGTACTGCGTCAACCGCTCCACCACCTCGCCGTCGGCGTCGTGGATGATCACCTCCAGCGGCATCTGGCCCGGCAGGGTGTGCGTGGCACAGGCCATGCAGGGGTCGTAGGCCCGGAAGGCCATCTCCACCCGGTTCAGCAATCCCTCGCTGATGACCTGGCCCTTCTTGATCAGCGCCTGGGCAGCCTTCTTGATAGAGATCGAGATGGGCGCATGGTTGTTGGTGGTGCCGACGATGAGGTTGCACTTCTCGACGATGCCCTTCTGGTCGGTGACGTAGTGATGGGTCAGCGTGCCGCGCGGCGCTTCCACGATGCCCACCCCCTCGTCCGGCGTCTCGGTGGGGATGTTGCGCACGTGCGGGTTGGTGATCTCGGGGTCGGTCGCCAGTTCGACGATGCGCTCGGCGGCGTAGAGCAACTCGATCAGGCGCGCCCAGTGGATGGCCAGCGTGTTGTGCACCGGCCGTGGCTCGTGTTCTTCCAGTCCCAGGCAAAACTGGCTGC
>JAUWYT010000158.1 GCA_030615705.1 Chloroflexota bacterium | reverse complement strand
AGCTCTTTTCGGCTTTGAAGAAACACCTTTTGTCTTGAACATGCAGATGGATGAGGCACTTTCAGAGCTTTTCTCCAAAGCAAGATTATTTGAGCAAGAGGCTCATGCGATTCTGGCCATCCACGAGGCATCGAGTTCACGTATTGTGTTGCTAGAGGACACCTATTCACAGCTCTCAGGGTTGAGCCTGCGACAGGACGAGCTCATTCGTCAGGGCCTGCGCTGTATAGAAAATGGATTGTTCAGAGCAGCACATGTCATGGCCTGGGCTGGATTCGTGGACTTCGTGGAAGAAAAGCTGGCTTCGGATGGTCTGAAGAAACTCCGCCAAGTCCGACCTAAGTGGAACGTCAAGACGATGGAGGAGCTTCGTGAGAGAGTTCCTGAATATCAACTGATCGAAGTGTGTCGAGATGTCCGACTATGCAGTAGGAACGAGACCAAAGCTCTGTTGGGTCTGCTCAACAAGCGGAATGAGTGTGCGCATCCTAGCAACTACTTTCCAGGTCTGAACGAAAGCCTGGGGTACATCTCTGAACTGCTCCAGAGATTTGACTTGCTCAAGGGTAGACAGTTGTAGGCCAGCTGAAATGGTGCATAGGAGAAGATTCTGATGAAAACACTCTCTGCAATATACAAAGGCGAGCGGGTTGTCGAGTTGCCCGAAGACATTGATCTTCCCAAAGACATAGCGGTGCTGGTTGTGGTTCCAGAACAGGAGGATGAGAGGGAATTGCGCAGCCAGCTTCAGAGCGCTGCAGAGGTCATCTTGGCAAAGCTTTGGGATAACGAGGAGGATGAAGTCTAGAATCAGTATCTACAGGAGGTGTTGACATGGTGACACGAACGTTTGCAGCGGTTCTCCACAAGGAGGATGGCCTGTATGTTGCAGAATGCCCCGAAGTTGGAACGGTTAGTCAGGGATATACCATTGAGGAAGCCATCGCCAATCTGAAAGAAGCCACAGAGCTTTACCTAGAAGAGTTTCCCTTGCAGGTTTGAGAAAGATTGGAGTTCGCCAGACCCAAAGGAAGGGCATATTTCTATCAAAGGAGGTCACGTTCATGAGAGTTTCTTGCTTACAAGAGAATTTGGCTAAGGGCCTGAGCGTGGTGGGACGAGCGGTGGCCACCCGCAGCACCTTGCCCGTGCTTGCAAATGTTATGCTCTCCACCGACAACGGCCGCCTGAAGCTTTCGGCTACGGACTTGGAGATCGGCATCAACTGCTGGATCGGGGCCAAAGTTGAAGAAGACGGAGCTACAACGGTGCCAGCCCGCCTTTTCATTGACCTCGTCAACTCCCTGCCGCCTGAGCGCATAGACATGGAGCTTATCGTGCGCACCCAAACCCTCAACCTCAAGTGCGCCCGTTACGAGGCCAACATCAAGGGTATAGACGCTCAGGAGTTTCCGCTCATTCCCTCGGTTGGTTCGACTGAGCTCACCACAGGCGAGGAAGGGGAAGGCCGGATCACTTTGGAGCCCGCTGCCTTCAGGAGGATGATAGAGCAGGTCGTCTTAGCCGCTGCCACCGATGAAAGCAGGCCGATTCTGACCGGAGTGCTGGCTAAGTTCGAGGAAAACCAACTCACTTTGGCCGCTGCCGATGGGTTCCGCCTCTCGGTGCGCACCGCCGAGCTCCCTGCGGAGATAGAGCCGACCAGTGTCATCATCCCCGGCCGGGCCCTGGCAGAGCTAGCGCGCATAAGCACCGATGAGGAAGCCATTGCCCTGGTCATCACCCCTGCCCGTAACCAGGTGCTTTTCCACATGCCAAATGTAGACTTGGTCTCCCAACTCATCGAGGGCAATTTCCCCGACTATCATCAGATCATCCCTAAGAGCTATTCCACTCGCACGGTAGTGAACACCAACAGCTTCTTGAGGGCCTGCAAGACAGCCAACATCTTTGCCCGTGACGCGGCCAATATCGTGCGCGTCCAAGTCGCCCCCGGCGGAGAGCTGGCACCGGGCCACATGACTGTCGCCGCCACCAGTGCCGAATTGGGCGATAACGTCGGCGAGATCGACGCGCAGGTAGAGGGAGATGAAAGCGAGGTCGCCTTCAACGTCAAGTACCTTATTGACGTCCTTTCCGTGATGGATGCCGCCCAGGTAGCCTTGGAGACCACCACCTCCTCTAGCCCCGGCGTCATCAAGCCCATCGGGGACGTGGATTTCGTTCACGTGATCATGCCCATGCACGTGCGGTCAGACTAATACCTACTACCTAATATCTAATGTCTGTTGCGGCCTCAGAAGCAGAAACTGCCCCGCAATTAGCCACTAGATATTGGATATAGCGTTGTGTTGGGCCACAATGTGTAGTGGTTGACCGAAGGATTTCTCTTCCCCCAACCTACAGTGGATAGCGATCTTTGAGTCAGCGACGTCAAACGCCCTCGCGATGATCGAGCTCCGAGGGCGTTTAGTCGCCTTCGCGATGGAGCACGAAGTGTACCTTAAGCATCTCTCCCTCGCCAATTTCAGAAACTACGTTCGCCTGGAGTTAGAGCTCCCCCCTGGCATCATCCTCATCCAGGGCGAGAACGCCCAGGGAAAGACTAATCTCCTCGAGGCTATCTACTATCTGGCCACGGCGCGCTCGCCTTACGCGACGGCCGACCGAGAGCTGATCAACTGGCTCGCCGAGGAGGAGGAACTGACCTTCGCTCGCCTGGTAGGCCAGATGCAGAAGGACGTAGCTTTGCAGCGCCTTGAGATCACCTTGCTTAACGAGCCAGCTTCTGAGGCGAACGGCTATAGCCTTAAAAAGCGGATTCGGATCAACGGCGTGCCCAGGCGTGTCCTGGACCTCATCGGCCAGCTCAACGTGGTCCTCTTTCTGCGCCAGGATATTGACTTGGTTGCCGGCTCACCCAGCAGGCGACGACGTTATCTTGACACCACCATCTGCCAGTTTGATTCTCGTTACCGCCGCACCGTCCGACGGTATGGTCGCGTCCTGACTCAGCGCAACCACCTCCTGCGCCAGTTGCAAAAGCGCCGAGGCAGTACCGATCAACTGCGTTTCTGGGATCAGAAGCTAGCCGAAGACGGAGCCCACGTGGTCGCCCACCGACGGAAGGTGGTAGCCGAGCTAGATGAATTAGCTGGGGCCATCCACCTGGAGTTAACAGGCCAAGGGGAGCCTCTATCTCTGCGCTACGAGCCGAGCATCAGGATGCCCGACAAAGGCTACCAAATACCCTTGGGGCTTGACTCGGAGATGACCAATCATCCCTCCCCCCCTCGTAGGGGGGGCTGGGAGGGGTCGAGATCCAGCATCAGGGAGTCTTTCCTGGAGCAGTTGCGAGAGATCACCCGCGAAGAGATTCAGCGGGGCATGTCACTGATCGGCCCCCACCGCGATGACCTGCGCTTTTTAGTCGGTGGCGTGGACATGAACATCTACGGCTCCCGCGGGCAGCAACGCACCATCGTCCTGGCCCTGAGACTGGCCGAGGCGAAGCTCCTGGCTAAGGAGACGGGCGAACGACCCATCATGCTCCTGGACGAAGTCATGTCCGAGTTAGACGAGGCTCGACGCCGTTATCTGATGAGGGCGATAAAGAATAGCCAACAGGCCATCCTCACCACCACCCATTGGAACGCTTACAGCCCCGACTTTCTGGCTCAAGCCACTTTGCTGAGGGTACAAGAAGGAAGAATTGAGGAAATAGCCAAGGGAGCAGAGGAGCAGGGTAGCAGGGGAGCAGGGCACAGAATACCGATTGCTTGCTATTGACTTGCCTTACTACTCTGCGACTTTGCTCCTTTGCGACTTGAGAGGCCGCTTGCTGGGGATGCCCGGGCGGCGGGGGTATTTTTCGGGCGTGGGGGCTATCTTTTCGACGACTACCAGGGAGCGGGGCTCGGCCAGATTCGGCAGCTCCAGAGACACAATGCAGCGCAAGACGCCTCCAAGCGTAGCCATGGCCCCTTCGGCCGCCTTCGCCTCAGCATCGCCCTCGGCCCCCTTCTGGGCCACGAAAAGGCCGCCCAGTCGGCAGAAGGGCAGGGCGTATTCTACCAGGACGGACAGTTCGGCCACCGCTCTGGCCAGGGCCAGGTCGTAGCGTTCGCGGTAGGCCGCATCCCGACCCAACTCCTCCGCTCGCCCCCTGATGACCTCCACGCCCGCTAGCCCCAGGCGGCTAACCATGTGCTCCAAAAAGCCGACCTTCTTGCCGGTAGCCTCTAACAGGGTCAATTGCAGGCCAGGACAAACGATCTTGAGAGGCAGGCCGGGAAAGCCCGCCCCAGCGCCCACGTCAATGACCCTCACCCCCGGCTGTTGACAAATGGCCCTCGTCAAGCCCTCGTCGGCCAACAGGCAAGTGAGAGAATCGAGGAAGTGCTTGATCTGAACCTGATCGTAGTCGGTGATAGCGGTCAGGTTGAACTTCTCGTTCCAGGCCACCAGTTCCCTGTAGTAGATTTCGAATGCCCTGAGGTGCTCCTCGTTCAGCCTTAAGCCTAGATGGCGGGCGCTCTCAGATAGCAATTTCATCGGCTTTATTTCTACCGGACACTCAGGGCAGGCGCGCTTCGCACTCAGAATGAGCCCGTACAAAAAGTGTCTTAGCATGCAAAGGTAGAGGGGTAGAGGACAGCCGCTGAGACAGCGGGCGAACTACCCATTCTGGGCGACACGCAGCATCCTTCTGTCCGAGACCCATCGAGACAGGAGGAACCACGATCACCTGCTTGGGAGGCTTGCGGAAAAAGGCGCGCAAAGTGAACAAGTTGGGCCAACTGATCGGCTATCTCCAGAAGCATCGTGCGTACATCCCCAACTATCGGCAACGTCGAGCTCAATGTCGGTTCAATAGCATTAATCCCGCCGAGCGGGCCTGCAGCGTGCTGGTGGCCCGTCGGTAGAATCACAAGAGCATGCACTGGGTCACCAAGGGCGTGGACCCCTGTGTGCCTTGCAGACCCTGTGGCACAATTGGCACCAGCCACCCCTCGGCTTTTGCATGCTGAGAAAAGTGTCCGGTAGCGGACGGCTTTGAAGAGCAGGAGGGCAGCACAAGACTATAGCCAGCGCTGACGTTTGAAGTAAAGTAACATGCCCCCAGCCA
>JAUWYT010000177.1 GCA_030615705.1 Chloroflexota bacterium | reverse complement strand
CGAACATCTTGGCATTTTGTTTCGCTTCTGCTGAAGAACTTCCCCGTGCCTCGGTGGAACTTCTGGCGGCGGCCCGGCAGTTGGGAGATAAACTGGGGGGTGGCAACGTTCAGGCACTCCTTCTCGGACCGGATGCGGAGGGGTATGGGGAGACGCTGGTACACCGCGGAGCCGATGAGGTCTTCACCGTCAGCCATTCCCGCTTACAGTATCACGAGGCGGAGGTTGTGCTGGGGACGCTAGAGACGGCCGTACAGAGGCTCTCTCCTGGCGTGGTTCTCTTCCCCCACGACGCTTTAGGCGGGGACGTTGGCCCCCGCCTCGCCTACCGGCTGGGGACGGGCATCATAACCGACTGTGTGGGCTTTGAGATCGAGGACGGAGTCATTCGCTGGCTGCGTCCTGTCTACGGAGGGAAAGCGATGGCCTACATGGTCGCCGGTGGCCCGATGCAATTGGCGACGATACGCTCTCGCGCCTTTGAACCCCTCCCGGCCGACCCAGGGCGCCAGGGAGAGGTGCAGGCCCTGGAGATCGACGTAGATTCCATGCCCTCTCAGGTATCGCTTGTGGAGAAGATTCAGGAGGCCGTCGAAGGCATTAGCCTGGACCAGGCGCAGATCATCGTGAGCGGAGGAAGGGGTATGGGGAACGCCGAAGGGTTCTCCGCATTGAGGGATCTGGCCGAGGTCCTGGGTGCAGCGGTCGGGGGGTCGCGGCCGGCCGCCGATCTGGGGTGGGTGCCCCATTCCCGGCTTGTCGGTCAGACAGGGAAGATCGTGGCTCCCAACCTGTACATCGCCGTGGGTATCTCGGGTGCTCCCCAGCATATGGCCGGGGCCGGTGCGTCCAAAACCATCGTGGCCATCAACAAGGATGAAGATGCGCCCATCTTCAAGGTCGCCCACATTGGGATTGTGGGTGAGTGGGAGAAGGTGCTCCCAGCCCTTTCTGCCGCGTGTAAGGCGGTGTTGAGTGACTGAAGTTAGCCCTGTCCTAGGAGGAAAGGGAAGATAGGAGGAAGATGATGAACTTGGAAACACAAGTCGTTGTAATCGGCGGAGGCGCGACCGGGACGGCCGTGCTGCGCGACCTGGCGATGCGAGGTCTCCAGGCTATCTTATTCGAGCGGGGCAATCTATCCGAGGGCACGACCGGCAACTTCCACGGCCTGCTGCACAGCGGTGGTCGCTATGCGGTGAAAGATCAACCCGCAGCCGTGGAGTGCATCGAAGAGAATAGGATCCTGCATCGCATCGTCCCACAGGCCATTGAAGACACGGGCGGCTTCTTCGTCGTGCTCGACGACGCTGACGAGGAATTTTTGCTTTCTTTCCTGGATGGCTGTGCCGCAGTAGGCATCCCCACCGAGGTGCTCTCCGGTGAGGAGGCGCTGCGGGAAGAGCCGAGGTTGTCTCCCAGGGTCCGTCAGGCGGTAGCCGTGCCCGATGGTAGCATTGACGGTTGGGATCTGTGCACAGGTAACGTCGCTTCGGCCAAGGAGTACGGCGCGCGCGTTTTCCTCTACACTCCTGTGACGGCCATCTTGCGTGAAGGCGACCGGGTCGTCGGCGTCAAAGCGGTGGATCAGACGAGTGGCGAGGAGTACATTGTCCATGCCGAGTACGTGGTCAGCGCCACCGGCCCGTGGGTGGGTAAGGTCGCAAATCTGGCCCACATTGAGGTTCCGATGGTCCTTAGCAAGGGCACGATGGTCGTCCTGGATAGCCGCCCTGTGAAGCGGGCCATCAACCATTGCCGCCGTCCATCGGATGGTGACATCATTGTCCCCGTGGGTACCACCATCGTGCTGGGCACGACATCAGTAGATATCGAAGACCCCGACAACTTCGTCATCGAGGAATGGGAAGTGAACAAGATGCTGGACGAATGTATCCAGATGGTGCCCATGATCGAGGATATGTGTTTGCAGCGAAGTTTCGCTTCCATCCGGCCCCTGTACGAGCCCCCTGCCGCCGAGGGTGAGGAGAAGACAACAGGAATAGAAGTCAGCCGGGCGTTCTACACCCTCGACCACGAGGTACTGGATGGTGTAGGTGGCTTCATTACCATTGCCGGCGGAAAGTTGACCACTTCCCGCTTGATGGCCGAGAAGACGGTTGACCTGGTCTGCGCCAAGATGGGGATTGATGTGCCCTGTCGCACCCACCTGGAGCCATTGCCCAGTCAATGAGGAAAAGCAAGAAGCGGAAAAAGAGAACGCCGTATCCAGGCCGGAATCAACGGGCTGCGTCACAACCTCAGTCGCCTCAGCCACAATCTCAGGAAGAGCAGCCCCGAAAATTCGGCTGGATTCCACTCTGGGGCTGGGTCTTGATCTTTCTTGTGCCCTTGGTCAGTAGCGAGCTCATGTTCTACAGGGTGGGCCGAGTGGTCAGCATGATCCTCTTCCCAGTGGCCTGGATTGGATTCTGGGTCGTAGTGATGCAGCAATCCGGGTGGCCGATCCTGAAGGGGCGCAAGAAGAGGTGATCCCGCTGGTGCTTTCCTGTGCGGCGACGATGGTTAGACAAACTATTCCGGTGGACCGGACTGGCGGACTGGACACAGAGAAAGTGGTTCGCCGCTTGGCGAGTTGCACCGAGGAGAACCGTGCTCAATTTCGAGCGGGCTTTGCCGCTTTCGCCCGCAGCCACCGTTTGTCTGACTGGGAGGGTTGGTTCAGTCCCTACGACGACACCTATGCCCTGGTCTTGCAAAGTCTTGCAAAAAGTGACATGGCTCTGGACCTTGGTGCTGGCGACTTGCGGCTGGCATTGCAGATGGCGGAGCGGGCGTGGAAGGTGTACGCTGTGGAGGTCAACCCGTTGCTGGTGGGAGCGGCGCTCAGCAGGATTGGCTTCGACCTGCCGTGCAATCTGCACGTCATCTGTGCCAACGCCCTGGACATCGCCATCCCGCCGGGGGTGACGGTCGCCGTGCTCTTGATGCGCCACTGCCAGCACTTCGGCGAGTACTTCGACCGGCTGCAGGCGGCAGGCTGCCAGCGGCTGATCACCAACGCCCGCTGGAGAAGTGGGGTCGAGGTCATTGACCTAACCTGCCCACGTGTGCCCTTTGACCAAGTGCAAGAAGGATGGTACGCCTGTCGCTGTGGGGCGGTAAGTTACGTGGGCCGGGGAGGATGTTCCACGGTCCTTCCGGTGGAAGTGAGCGATTGCCCGGCCTGCCAGAAATTGGGATGACTCTGTCGAAAAATGCGGTAGTGTAGGAAAACCCCCCGCTGCACCGTTTGCGGAGCGTCTTGCATGAGCATCTTGCCCCGTTTTGGTTGGCCCTGCCTACGAGGATCTGGAGTTCTGGGTGCCACTGGTGCGCAAGCAGGACGAAGGCGTGGAGGTCAGCGTAGTGGGCCTCAAGGCTGGCGAGACTTACGTGAGCAAGTCCGGCGGGCTGACAGCCACAGCGGACGTTGGCGCACATGATGTGAGCCCTCATGAGTTCGATGCGGTACTCATCCCTAGCGGGTGGGCGCCGGACAAGGTGCGTCGCTAACAGGCGGTGCTATCTCTCACGGCAAGGTCGTGGGCTCTATCTGTCACGCTGGATTGGTGCTCATCTCGACAGGCATCATGTGCGGGGGCCGGACAACCGGGACAGTGGGTACAAAGGACGATCTAGTCAGCGCCGGAGCGACGTGTGTGGACATGCACACTTTCCGCGAAGGCGATATCGCCTGGGGGCCGGTGGTGGCCGATGGTGTTAAAGAGAATCTGGTAAATGTCAAGGGCGGAGAGAGCAATTCTGAGAGGTTTAGGGGGGAATCGCGTCAGGCCACGGGCCTGACCTACATCAAAAGAGTAACTGCCCACTTGGGGCGCTGAATCACCGGCGAGGAGGTCGGATTGGTCGGCATCGTAGTCGTAGCACACAGCCAGGAACTGGCCGAAGGCGTCTGCGCGGTAGCCAGTCAGATGAGTGCGCGGAGTGATTTGCCCATCGCCGCGGCTGGTGGCCTTGAAAATGGAGGACTGGGCACAAGTTTTGAGAAAATCCAGCAGGCCATGGACGCCGTGTACAGCGATGACGGCGTCCTGATCCTAATGGATCTGGGCAGTGCGGTGATGACTACCCAGATGGTGCTGGAAATGCTCCCTCCGGAGCGTCAGGCGCGCATTCGATTGAGCAATGCCCCTTTGGTGGAGGGCGCTATCGCCGCAGCCGTGTCCACTTCCCTGGGCGACGACCTGGATCAGGTTCAGCGTGCCGCCGAGGCCGTTCTGGAGATGTCCAAAATTCCCCAGGAAGCACCACTGGCGCCTCCGACGGAGGCTCCATCCGCCCCAATAGGTCCCTCGCGGAGCGTCGAGTTGGTTGTTCCCAACCCGATTGGACTGCACGCCCGCCCCGCTGCCCTCTTTGTGCAGACCGCTTCCCAATTTGCCTCGCGGATCACTGTGCAGAACGTGACTCGGGGCCGCCAGCCGGTGGATGCCAGGAGCATGATGCAGGTGGCGAGCCAGGGTACCGCCCGACAAGGCGAGTGCATCCGCATCGTGGCCCAGGGCGAGGACGCCGACGAGGCTATCGCTATCTTGAGTGCGCTGGTGGAGGCTGGCTTTGGCGAAATGGAAGAGGAAATGGGAAAAGAGGAGAAAGAGACCATTGCTCCTCCCCAACGTCCCCCCCCCCAGCCCACCCCAAATCAGGTTGTCCCGCAAGGCCCGCCGCCACCCCCCCAGCACGGAAATGGCGCGTCCGCGG
>JAUWYT010000035.1 GCA_030615705.1 Chloroflexota bacterium | reverse complement strand
GTAGCCGCGTGTGTCGCTGAGGCCGTAGAACATGCCCACGTTGGCGTTGAAGGTCTTCTCCCCGGGGGCATTGTAGGTGGTTATGCGGTAGAGGCTCTCATCCTGTTGGAGGAACTCCACCACCGGGGCTTGAAATCCAGGAGCTTAGGATCAACGGCTGGGTTGAAGCCGTGGCCGAAAACGAAGACATCGAAAATCAAGACCAGCAAAGCTAGAGGCTTCCACACCTCATACCCCCCTAGGGCTTTCGGCAGGCGAACGGAGCAACGAGCGAGAAGCAATACCGCCCCGCTGGAGGCAACGAACAGCCCAAAGATTAGCAGATTGCGCAGCTCGTAGGAGTAAAACATCCGCCCATCGGCGAAGGCTTCGGGGGCTTTGGCCAGGCTGAGCATGGCCCGCTCGGCGAAGGGGATAACCATATCCGGGAAGACGAGACTGAGGCCCAGGGCAGCCACTAAGCCGAGGCCGGCCAGCAGGGCAAGCCAGCCCAGCTTGTGACCAATTTCGAGTCTCGAATTTCCAATTTGAGCTTTGAGCTTTGAGCTTTGAGCTTCACAATGATGTGCCCCAATCCCTGCCAGCACCGCCACGCTCAGCGTGTAGGGGAATATCCACCGGAACGGTGAGTGCAACTGCTTGATGCCGGGCAAGAGGTAGAAGAGCAAAGCATAGAGAGGAGTGCCGAAGACAAAAGCCAGGGAAATGGCAGCCAAGCCGGCAAAAATCCGAACGTATTTGTCGCGCCGTCTGAAAATGGCAATCAGGGCTAACAGTAGAGGCAAGATGCCGAGGTAGCTGCCCCCTTCGACGTAGTTCTTGATCCCCCAATAAATGGTGCTAATTGGGTTGCCGTAGTAATCCCTGGTCACGTTAACTGCCTGGCGGCTGAAAACATCGAAGTAGCTGTGATGGCTGGGGTTGCCGAAGAAGTCGGGGATGATAAAGGCGATGAGACGTCGGGGCTTGTAAGCCCACTCTACTACCTGCTGGTAGCTAGCTGAACTCTGCCGGAAGCTCCTGCTCACTAGCTCGTAGAGGGGGATAATCTGCACTGCCCCCAAGGCCAGGCCAAGGATGACCATGACGATTAACCAGAAGGAAGCTCGGCCCACTTCGTTGATTTGCCGATTTGCTGATTTGCTGCCCCGCGCCAGTTGCCATAATCTGATTGCGGCATAGAAGACCATGACCAGCAACACGTAGTAGGAGATCTCTACGTGGCCAGCTAAGAACTGCAAGCCGAGGGCAACAGCGCCGAAGATAACGTAGAGGAGTGGAGGAGAAGCATCCCCTCGATTCTCACCCACCCTCTTGATAATCAGCTCTATCATCGCCAGAAGCAACGGAAGCCAGGCGGCAGCGGCGATGATCATGGTGAAAACCACGCTGACGATCATGAAGGCGCTGAACATGTAGGTGATAGCAGTCACAGCGGCTCCCAGGCGCCCCAGGCCTATGACTCGAGCGTAGATGAACGCAAACAGGCCGGCCAGGAAGAGTTGAAGGACAGTGAAATAGCCATAGGCGCGAGCGATGGGCAAAACGTAGAAGAGGACGCTGAAGGGGTATAGCGCCGAATGTTGGCCTGCGGCCAGGAAGGGTAGGCCAGCGAAGATGTAGGGGTTCCAAAGAGGAATCTGGCGAGCCTTGATGGACTGAACGATGAAGCGTTTCCAGACGTAGTTCTCCAGGATGAGGTCGCTGAGGAGCTCGTTATGGGGCACGGAGATGCCGAACTCGCCGGCGAAGGAGCGCCAGGGCTCGAAGCTGAAGAGGTTGTCGGCAGGTAAGAGGGTTTTGCCGCCGAAGATAACCGGCCAGAAGAAAAGGATAGTAAGGCTAAACAAGCCGACGATTACAATCAGGGTTGGGAACTTGTTTCTATCAAACTGGCTCATTAGATAGCACCTTCTGGCTCATTGCCGCACTTAGCAGCGGCAAAGCGATTATACTATGGGGGAGGCAAAAGGTCAACAAACCCAGGGTTGAGAATCTGCTTCATAGATCCGAGGACAAAGCAGGCTATCCAACACCCTCCCATCGCACCCCTTTCGTATGTAGCGAGAGCCCCGCAACTACAACATATTGGGTCTTTCAATGAATTGAATCTACTACAAGTTGCGATCATCGCGAGACATGTCTGTTATTCAGGCACAGTGATTCCACGCAGTTGCCTTATAAAGATAATGTGCTATAATATGTTTGTTCCTCTTGGCTTACCCGCTTTGACCAGACTCTTCTGATTCATTGCTGCCCTCTTGCTGCTTAGCTGGTGCTCTAAAACAGCCGAAGCCATTGCCACCGAAGCTCATGGAGAATATCTCAACAGCCGCATAGGAAAAAGCAATGACCGCAAGCATTCTGCTCCTCGAAAAAGCCAGGTCCCCGATAGATTGGATTCGCCAAAGCCTAGAGAAAAAAGGATACGAGGTATCGCTGGTTCGCAGCGAGCGAAAAGCTGTCCAGCAAGCAACTTCTGAGAAGCCCAATCTAATTATATTGAACGCTACATCCTCTAAGATGGATGGACCAAGAACCTGCCGAACCTTGCGCGAGAAGGTCAAAGGAATCCCCATTATCTTGATCCTAGCCAAGGGCGAGGAAAGCGATGATACCAGGGGAACTACTATTATTCTGACTCCCCCTTTCACCTCTCGAAAGTTGTTCAACCGCATCAGGAGGGTTTTGGAGAGCAAAGAGGGAAAGATCCTTCAGGCGGGAGGGCTAACGTTGAGTTTGGGGACGCACTGCGTTAGCAGGGGAAGCAAAGAGCGGAGATTGACTCCCAAGGAGTTCGAACTGTTAAGAGTTTTTATGTGCAGCCCAGGGCGAGTTTTGAGTCGCAAGTTTTTGATGAAGAAAGTCTGGAAAACCGACTACATGGGCGACACCAGGACTTTGGATGTCCATATCCGTTGGGTGCGGGAGAAGATAGAGGAAAAGCCGAGCTCACCGATTTATTTGCGCACGGTACGCGGGGTGGGCTATCGCTTCGATATACCGGAGGAAGCAAGCGAAGAAACCAAATGAACAGCTTCTGAAATGTTGCACCTGGTTCAACCCCAGTGCAACCAAACAGATTTATTCAGTCCAACGAGCTAGGGCCGGGTGCATACCCTAGCTTGTTTGCTTAAGGGCGTTTTTCGTGTTACAATAATATGATGCCAAAGAATCCGTCTCTATTGCTATCGAGGAAAGCTATCTGGTAGTTGGGGTCAGGGAATGGCTCAAGATAAGCTCATCGTGCAAGGCGCGCGAGAGCACAATCTCAAGAACATAACGGTTGAGATGCCCCGTAATAAGCTCATCGTCGTCACCGGCATCTCGGGGTCGGGAAAGTCGAGCTTGGCCTTCGATACCATCTACGCCGAGGGGCAGCGCCGCTATGTGGAGTCCCTATCGGCCTACGCTCGCCAGTTCCTGGGCCAGATGGAGAAGCCCGACGTGGATCAAATTGAGGGCCTCTCCCCAGCCATCAGCATTGATCAGCGAGGGGCCAGCCACAACCCCCGCTCCACGGTGGGCACGGTGACCGAGATCTACGATTACTTGCGTCTCCTCTACGCCCGTATCGGGGTGCCCCACTGCCATCAGTGTGGCCGAGGGATCACTCGGCAGACGGCGGAACAGATGGTGGATGCCATCATGAACCTGCCAGAGGGCAGCCGCATCATGATCCTGGCTCCCCTGATCAAGGACCGCAAGGGCCACCACAAGGGAATCTTCGAGGATGTGCGCAAGGCGGGCTACGTGCGGGTGCGAGTAGATGGGGAAGTGCGAGAAGTGGACGAGGAGATCGAGTTAGACCGCTACAAGATGCACACTATTGAGGTAGTCATTGATCGGCTCGTCGTTCCCCACATGGATGACCTCACCGGCTTCCGCTCTCGGCTGGCCGACTCGACGGAGACGGCCCTGCAATTGGGCGAGGGGATAATTATCGTCCACAACCTCTCTGCCGATCCCCCTGAGGACCTGCTCTTCTCCGAGCACTTCGCCTGCGTTCATTGCGGAGTCAGCTTGCCGGAGATCGAGCCCCGTACCTTCTCCTTCAACAGCCCCCATGGGGCCTGCCCGGAGTGCCAGGGGCTGGGCATTAAACTGGCTATTGACCCCGACCTGGTCATCCCTGACCTCGACCTCTCCCTGCGGGATGGGGCCATCCAGCCCTGGCAGAGCAGCGGAAAAGAGGACAGCTACTACATGCAGCTTCTGCGAGCGGTGGCTGAGTACTACGACATCCCCATGGACGTGCCGGTACGGGAGCTTTCCCAGAGCCAGTTGCGCATTATCCTATACAGCAGCGGGCAGGAGCGCATCCCGCTGCGCTACCGCACCCGGGAGGGGCGGCTGTGGCAGTACGAGACCACCTTCGAAGGGGTGATCCCCAACCTGTGGCGGCGCTATAACGAGACTACCTCGGACTACGTGCGACACAAGATCTCCGACTACATGACCCACAATCCCTGCCCGGCCTGCCAGGGGAAGCGATTGCGTCCCGAAGCCCTGGCCATCACCGTGGCGGGGAAGAACGTCGCTGAGGTGACGGTGATGTCGGTGGCCGAGGCCAAGCGGTTCTTCGAGGAGCTGCCTGACCATCTCAACCAGCGCCAGCAGATCATCGGCCAAAGGATTCTCAAAGAGATCAAGGCTCGCCTGACCTTCATGGAGAACGTGGGCCTGGACTATCTGACTTTGAACCGCACGGCGGTGACCCTCGCGGGTGGGGAGGCCCAGCGTATCCGCCTAGCCACCCAGATCGGCTCCCAGTTGATGGGAGTGCTCTATATCCTGGACGAGCCCTCCATCGGGCTGCACCAGCGGGACAATGCCCGCCTCATCCGCACTCTGAAGGGGATGCGCGATCTGGGCAACACGGTTGTGATCGTGGAACACGACGAGGCGACTATCCGCGCCGCCGATTACATCGTGGACTTGGGGCCTGGTGCCGGCGATCACGGCGGGGAGGTTGTGGTTACCGGGACGTTGGAGGATGTCATGGCCTGCCCCCAGTCCATCACCGGCCACTACCTGGCCGGCCGCCGGCGCATCCCTATCCCCGAACATCGCCGGGACGGCAACGGCAGGGAGATCGTCATCAAAGGGGCGGCGGAGCACAACCTGAAGAGCATAGACGTGCACATCCCCCTGGGGAAATTCGTCTGCATCACCGGGGTCTCGGGCTCCGGCAAGAGCACTCTTTTGGTGGAGATACTCTACAGGCGCCTGGCCCAGGTATTGCAGCACAGTCGGGACAAACCCGGCCGCCACGATGCAGTGCTGGGGGTAGAGAACATTGATAAGGCCATCAGCATAGATCAGTCTCCCATCGGCCGCACACCCCGCTCCAACCCGGGCACCTACACCAACGTCTTCACCTACATCCGTGAGCTCTTCGCCGAACTGCCCGAGTCCAAGGTGCGGGGACATGCGCCGGGGCGGTTCTCCTTCAACGTCAAGGGGGGGCGTTGCGAGGCCTGTCGGGGACAGGGGACCATCAAGATCGAGATGCAATTCCTGCCCGACATCTACATCACTTGCGATGTCTGCAAGGGGAAGCGCTACAACCGGGAGACCTTGCAGGTGCGCTACAAGGGGAAGAACATCGCTGACGTATTGGACATGACCGTCGAGGAGGCCATGGAATTCTTCGGTAGCATCCCCAAGATCAAGCGCAAGCTCAAAACCCTCTACGATGTGGGCTTAGGTTACATCAAGCTGGGCCAGCCGGCCCCCACGTTGTCGGGGGGCGAGGCTCAGCGGGTGAAGCTGTCGCGGGAGCTTTCCAAGAGGGCCACCGGTCGCACCCTGTACGTCCTGGACGAGCCTAGTGTGGGACTTCACGCCGCAGACGTGGACAAACTGCTGAAGGTCTTGGACCGCCTGGTGGACAGGGGTAACACCGTAGTCATCATCGAGCACCATCCGGACATCATCAAAGTGGCCGATTGGATTATTGACCTGGGCCCTGAGGGTGGCGACGCCGGCGGGGAGATCGTGGCCGAGGGAATCCCTGAGCAGGTAGCTGAGGTGGAAAAGTCATACACGGGGCAACTGTTGAAGAGGGTGTTGAAGGAGAGAGAAACATGCAAGTGACTATCAACCAATCACGACTGGAGCTCGTCGAGGGCGACGTCACGGCGCAAGACACCGAGGCCATCGTCAACGCGGCCAACCCGACCCTGCTGGGCGGGGGAGGCGTAGATGGGGCCATCCACCGGGCGGCGGGGCCACAGCTCTTGGAGGAGTGCCGCACCCTGGGCGGCTGCCAGACAGGCGATGCCAAGATCACCAAAGGCTATCGACTGAAGGCAAAGCACGTCGTTCACACTGTGGGACCGGTCTACCGCCGCGACGGCGAGCGAGCAGTAGAACTACTGGCCAGCGCCTACCGCCGCAGCCTGGAGGTGACTTCGGAGAACAATGTACGCTCAGTCTCTTTCCCCTCAATCAGCACCGGCGCTTACGGCTACCCGATGGAAGAAGCCGCGGCCATAGCCCTGCAGACGGCCATCAACTACCTTGAGTCTCACACCGACATCGAGCTGGTGCGCTTCGTCCTCTTCGGCCGCCGCACCTACCAGGTCTACGAGAAGGCGCTCAAAGAGATCCTGGCACACGATTAGAGGCCATAATTATCCAAACCTTGAGGACTGGACCGGAGGACTAAATGCCACAGCGTCATTACGATGTCATCATCGTCGGTGGTGGGCCGGCAGGGATTTTCAGCGCTTTGGAGCTATCGAAACGCGGAGGGCTGAACATCCTGATGCTGGAGAAAGGGCCGGACATCGAGAAGCGGCATTGCCCGGCCCGTGAGCTTGGCAAGGGCTGCGCCCAGTGCAACCCTTGCAGGCTCCTCTGCGGCTGGGGAGGGGCGGGTGCCTTTTCGGATGGCAAGCTGACCCTCTCGCCGGCGGTGGGCGGCTGGCTGACGGAGCTCCTGAGCAAGGAGGAGGTGAGCGACCTCATCCAGTGCGTTGACGAGACCTTCGTTCGGTTCGGTGCCACGGGGCCCGTCTACGGCACCAACACCGATGAGATCGAGCGGTTGGAGAAGAGGGCGGCCCTGGCTGGGCTCAGGCTCGTCCCTGTGCCCATCCGTCACATGGGCACCGGGAGGAGCGGCGATGTCCTGCGGAACATGCGGGACGAGTTGCTGGACCAAGACGTAAAGATAAGAACTAAAACCCAGGTGAGAAACATCTTGATCCAGGATGGTCGGGTTGTGGGCGTGGAGACGGCCGATGGAGAGGTCATTGAGGGCGAGTACGTGGTGGTGGCCCCGGGCCGCGAGGGGGCGGGCTGGCTAAAGGAAGTGGCCCACCAACTCGGCCTCTCCCTGAGCCGCAATCCGGTGGACATAGGCGTGCGGGTGGAGGTCCCGGCCGAGGTGCTCACGCCCTTAACCGACCTCGTCTACGAGCCCAAGCTCCATTACTATTCGCGGGCTTTTGACGATAAAGTGAGAACGTTCTGCGTGTGTCCTTACGGCGAGGTGGTGGCCGAGTGGGCCGGCGACGTGATGACTGTCAACGGCCACAGCTACACCCATCGGCGGACGCCCAACACCAACTTTGCCATCCTGGTGAGCAAGACCTTCACAGAGCCCTTTAAGGAGCCCATCGCTTACGGTAAGTACGTCGCTAGCCTGGCCAACTTGCTGGGCGATGGTGTCATCGTACAGCGGCTGGGCGACCTGGAGCAGGGGCGGCGCTCGACGCCTGAGCGGCTGGCCCGTAGCCTCGTCATCCCTACTCTGAAAGATGCCACCCCTGGCGACCTGAACCTGGTGCTGCCCTATCGCTATGTAGTTAACATCCTGGAAATGCTGGAGGCCCTGAACAAGTTGGCTCCCGGAGTCTACTCGCGCCACACCCTACTCTACGGCGTGGAGGTCAAGTTCTACTCGTCCAGGCTCCAGTTGAGCAAGTCCCTGGAGACTGAGGTGGAGAATCTCTTCGCCGCCGGCGACGGGGCGGGCGTGACCCGCAGCCTGGTGCAGGCCTCCGCCTCGGGCCTGGTGGTGGCGCGGGAGATCTTGGCCAGACGATGAAACATTATCACATTTGGACCATCGGCTGTCAAATGAATGTAGCTGACTCGCGGCGAACGGCAGAGGGCCTGGAACGCCTGGGGTACCGTTGGACGAAATGGGCCGAAGAAGCTGACCTTATCGTCCTCAATACCTGCGTAGTACGGCAGAGCGCTGAGGACAAGGTCCTGGGCCGCCTCAGTTCCCTCAAGCCCCTCAAGAAGAAGCACCCTGAAGCCGTCATCGCAGTGATGGGCTGCCTTGTAGACGACATCACTGCTCTAAAACAAGACTTCTCCTATGTGGATGCCTTTCTCAAACCCTCGGACGTGGAGGGCCTAATCCAGCTCGTCAAAGAGCACCGCTCATCAGCAGCCAACCTCCAACCTCCAATATCCAATATCCAATCTCCAATCTCCTGCTATGTCCCCGTAATCCAGGGCTGCAACCGCTTCTGCAGCTACTGTATCGTACGCCTGAGGCGAGGGCGGGAGCGAAGCCGACCCGTTGACGAAATCGTCGAAGAGGCGGGGTGCCTGGTGAAACGCGGGGCACGAGAGGTAACACTGCTGGGCCAGAACGTGGACGCCTACGGCCACGACTTGCCGGGTCAGCCCGATTTGGCTGACCTCCTGACCGCTGTTCACAGGATCGAGGATCTGTGGCGCATCCGCTTCCTGACCTCTCATCCCGCCGACATGAAGGAACGAATCATTGATGCTGTGGCTAGCCTCTCTAAAGTCTGCGAGCACATCGAGATCCCTGTCCAATCGGGCGACGATGCTGTCCTCAAACGCATGGTCCGAGGCTACACTGTAGACCAGTACTGCCGGCTGGTAGCCAAAATCCGCGAACGCATCCCGGGAGTGAGCCTGGCGACGGACGTGATCGTCGGCTTCCCCGGCGAGACCGAGGAGCAATTCATGAACACCTGCAAGCTCTTGGAGGAGACCCGTTTCGACGTGGTGCACGTTGCCGCCTACTCGCCCCGCCCGGGCACTGCTGCCAGCCGCCTCCCTGACGACGTTCCTCAGGACGAGAAAGAACGCCGCCGCAAGATTATCGAGGAACTGCAGGAGGACATTGCGGGTGGGATCAACCAGCGGCTCTTGGGGGAGACTGTCGAGGCACTCATCGAGGAGAAGCACAAGGGCAAGTGGAAGGGCCGCACTCGCACCCATAGGCTGGTCTTCTTTAGAGACGATGGGGATTGGCGAGGAAAGCTAGCCCAGGTGAAGATCACCTGGGCGGGGCCATGGTCTATGCAAGGGGAGTTAGCGTGAACCAGCCAGGGCGGGGACAGACGGCCGCCCCTATGCGGTGAAAGGCGATGTAGTGGAGGCTGTCCGCTCCCTCTTTAGCTAGCCCGCCCGGTCTTCTTCCTCGAAGGGCGTGTCCTGAGCCTTGTCGAAGGGTATTGTCTCGTAGCCTCCCTCGTCCGAGAGCACCAACTGGCTCACTTTCAACTCGGCTTCGTCCAGCTTCTGGCCGCAGTGCTTGGCCAGCCTCGTTCCCCGCTCGAAGAGGGCGATGGATTCATCGAGAGTTAACCCTCCCCCCTCCAGTCGGTGCACTGTGTCCTCTAGTTCTTTGAAGGCCTCTTCGAAAGACA
>JAUWYT010000033.1 GCA_030615705.1 Chloroflexota bacterium | reverse complement strand
CTAAGTCTGAGTCAAATCAGAAATGAGGTTTTGGGCCACGAACTGCCCATTGCTTACATCACCCTGGGCCATTTCTCGGCTCAGAACCTGGTGCGCTCGTATCTTGAGAACTCCCCCGGCTGAGCATTGATCCAAGTACGTGGAAAGAAAGATGACCCTTAGCGTCGTCCATGCCACAATGGAGGATATCGAGGCCAAAGTAGACAAGGCCCTCGCACTTATCGGCTATCAGCCAAAGAAGGATGCTATCTTCATCAAGCCCAACGTGCCCAATGCTGGCTTGGCGGGCAGGGTCTCTTCACCGATCCTAAGGTCGTGAAAGCACTCCTGAAATGCTTCCCCGGACGGGACATTGTGGTCGGCGAGTGGTGTTTCGTTGGCTGCGATGCACTTCGTGCCTTTCAGCGCTCGGGCTACGCGGAGCTAGCGGAAGAATACAGACCCTTGACAACCAATCCTGATTGCGTTATACTACTTAGCGTCAAAGTCGGCACCATCAGAGACGGCGCACATGCGCATATCCGTGATCGTCTCCGAAAAGGCTGGAAGCCGAAAGGAGGTGGATTAAAGCTAACTCAGAATAAGCCACCGGCACTTAGTCTTGGAGTTGATAAGGAGGTGAAAAATGGAAAAGCCCTGGTTGAAGTATTATGAACAGGGGGTTCCGGCAACAATTGACTACCCCGACACGGTGATGCCCAAGGTTCTGGCCGATATGGCCAGAAAGCACCCCGATCGTACCGCCACTCTCTTCAAAGGGGCAAAGCTGACTTACCGCGAACTCAACGAACTGGTGGACAAGTTCGCTGCCGGGCTCCAGAAATTGGGGATCAAGAAAGGCGACCGGGTAGCCATCCACCTGCCCAACTGCCCGCAGTTCCCCATCAGCTACTACGCTACACTGAGGGTAGGTGGCATCGTTGTCCCCTGCAACCCGGTGTACGTGGCCCGAGAGATGGAGCATCAGCTTAGCGACTCCGGCGCAGAGGTCATCATCACTCTGAGCGCCTTCTATCCCCTCATCAAGCAGATTCGGGACAAGACCAAACTGCGCCACGTCATCGTGACCAAGATCAAGACCTACTTTCCTGGCCTTCTCAAACTTCTCTTCACCCTGCTCATGGAAAAGAAAGAGGGCCACGCGGTGGACATCTCTGGTGACGCCAACACCTGCTGGTTCCAGGATGTGCTGGCCGGTGCCCCGACCAGGCCCACGCCAGTTGATTTGGATTGGGATGACACGGCGGTGCTGATGTACACCGGCGGTACCACTGGTGTCTCCAAGGGCGCGCAACTCACTCACAAGAATGTTCTGGTCAACGCCGTACAGTGCAAGCATTGGTTGAAGACCACGCGAGCTACTGAGGTCGTCCTGACTTCTGTGCCCTTGTTCCACAGCTACGGGATGACCACTTGCATGAACCATGGCGTGTACACAGCCTGTACCATGATCCTGGTGCCTAACCCGCGCGACCTCAAGGACGTGTTGGAAAGTATCAACAAGTACCATCCCACCATCTACCCTGGCGTGCCAGCCATGTACGTGGCCATCAACAACGACCCGGGGGTCCTGGCCGGAAAGTACAACGTCAAGTCCATTCGGGCGTGCGTCAGTGGGGCGGCGGGCCTGCCGGTCGAGGTGCAGAAGAAGTTCGAGGAGATCACCGGCGGCAAGTTGGTAGAGGGCTATGGGCTGAGCGAGGCCACGCCTGTGACTCACGCCAATCCCGTCTTCGGTGAGAACCGCGTCGGCACCATCGGTGTCCCCTGGCCGGATACCGAAGCAGTGATCATGGACCTGGATACCGGCGAGAAAATCCTGCCTCCCGGCGAAGTTGGTGAATTGTGCATCCGGGGGCCGCAAGTGATGAAGGGCTACTGGAATATGCCCGAGGAGACGGCCAATACCTTAAGGGAAGGGTGGCTTTACACCGGGGACATCGCTAAGATGGACGAAGACGGCTACTTCCAGATCGTGGACCGCAAGAAGGACATGATCCTGGGCGCAGGTGGGTTCAACATCTACCCTCGCGAGATCGAGGACGTATTGTACGAGCATCCTAAAGTCAAGGAGGTCGCGGCGGCGGGCATCCCGATCGCCGAGAAGGGGGAGCGGGTCAAGGCGTACATCGTTCTCAAGGAGGGCGAAACAGCCACCGAGGAGGAGATTATCCAGTTTTGTCGCGAGAACCTGGCTCCCTACAAGGTGCCCAAGTTCGTGGAGTTCCGCACCGAGCTGCCCAAGACCATGGTCGGCAAAGTCCTGCGGCGGGTGCTGGTCGAAGAAGAGAAGAAAAAGATGGCCGGAGAGGCATAAGTTCATGGTATTACGTGTAGAGGGAGTCAGCCCTGACTGACTCTGAAAGAGGCCACAGAGTGGCTAGAAAAAAGAGGCGGAGCCGTAATGCACGGCTCCGCTTTTTCGTGTGACTGTACTTGCCTACGGGGCTAGCTAACAACTTAGGCAAGCATAGCTTCCAGCTCAGCGCCCTCGAGGGTCTCGTCCTCAATGAGGCGCTGGGCAAGAGCTATCAGCTTGTCCCGATAGGTGGTCAGGATCTCCCTGGCCCGGCTGTGGGCCTCGTCAATAAAACCCCGCACCTCCCGGTCAATCTCCTGTGCCACCGCTTCGCTGTAATCGCGCTGTTCGGCAATCTCCCGGCCCAGAAATATCAGCTCTTGCTTCTTGCCAAAAGTCATCGGCCCCAGATCCTCACTCATCCCGTACTCACAGACCATCTTCCGGGCCAATTTAGTGGCCTGCACCAGGTCACTCGCAGCCCCCGTGGTCACATCGTTAAACATCAGCTCTTCCGCTGCACGCCCCCCCAAAAGACCGGCCAACTCGTCCTTAAACTTGGCCCGGTGCTTGAGGTAGCGGTCTTCTTCAGGCAAGGGCATGGTGTAGCCCAAAGCCATTCCCCGCGAGACGATAGAGACCTTGTGCACAGGATCGCAGTGGGGAAGCTTACTCATTACCATGGCATGCCCAGCCTCGTGATGGGCAATGATCTCCTTCTCCTCGTCGCTGATGATCCTGCTCTTGCGCTCCGGTCCAGCCAGCACCCGCTCTATGGCCTCCTCGAACTCCTCCATGCCGATGACTTTCTTGTTCGCCCGTGCTGCCAGTATAGCTGCCTCGTTCACCATACTCTCTATGTCGGCTCCTACGAAGCCAGGGGTCTGCCTGGCGAGTATCTCCAAGTCTATGTCGTTAGCCAGGGGTTTGCCCCGCACGTGCACATCCAAGATACCCTTGCGCCCATTTATGTCGGGTATATCCAACACCACCCGCCGGTCGAAGCGGCCTGGACGGAGGAGGGCAGGGTCCAGAATATCAGGGCGGTTGGTGGCCGCCAGGATGATCACATTGGTATCGGTATCGAAGCCGTCCATCTCCACCAGGATCTGGTTCAGAGTTTGCTCCCGCTCGTCGTGGCTGCCTCCCAGGCCGGCTCCGCGGAGCCGCCCCACAGCGTCTATCTCGTCCACGAAGACGATGCAAGGGCTGTGGCGTTTGGCCTGATCGAAGAGATCGCGAACTCGGCTCGCTCCCACGCCCACAAACATCTCCACAAACTCGGAACCTGATATGCTGAAGAAGGGCACCCCCGCCTCGCCTGACACGGCCTTGGCCATGAGAGTCTTGCCCGTGCCCGGCGCGCCCACCAGGAGCACACCTTTGGGGATGCGAGCCCCCAGGGCGATGAACTTCTCCGGCTCCTTGAGGAACTCCACCACCTCGTACAGCTCCTCCTTGGCCTCCTCCACCCCGGCCACGTCCTCGAAAGTGACTGTTGGCTGGTCGCCCGTGAACATGCGGGCCCGGCTCTTGCCGAAGGAGAGGGCCTGGCTGTTGCTGCCCTGTGCCTGGCGCAGCAAGAAATAAAAGAGGACCATGAAAAGGATAGCGGGCAAGATACCACTAAGCAAAGGCATCCAACTGGCCCAACCACTGGGCTGTTGGTACCCGATTGTAATCGCTGCTATTTCTTCCTCGCTAACACCCAAATTGCGTAATGTCTCAACAACATCTACGTCGGGCCCCTGGCGAGATAGTACCGGCTCCCTTCTATCCTTGAACTCCACCTTCAGAGTAGAGTAATCTCCTGAGATGGTGATCTGCTCTATCCTGCCTGCCTTGGCCTCAGCAGCTACTTGACTAATAGGCACCTCTTCAGCTTTCTTTGACTGTGAAGAGAAGTTATACAGGAGGAACACCGCTGCCAGCAAGATCATTAAATAGACAAAGATATTCTTAAACCTTCCCCCAAACACTTTCTTCCTCCGTCCAGCGATCAACTATTGGCCTTCGTCTTCCTCACTCTCGATCTGTAGACGACTGCCAAGAAACTCATCCTTGACCTATTAATATTATACCAGAGATCGGCTAAATATGCCAATTGCACTACTTATCTCCAACGTGAGACACTGTCCAGTTCAGCATCCTTTTTTGGCTGGACAGGCGCGAATTCCTCTATTGAGCAGGGACCACTCGTAATTCCTTTACTAAGACGCTGTCCTGCAGCACCGTCGCCTGACCAGGATCCACTATCGGCAAGCGCTGCATGGTAGCCTCAGAGTACATACCCACTTTGAGCCAATAAATGTCAGGAGGAGCATCGCTGGGGATGGAGAGCTCATGAGGGTCTCCAACCCACTCATCTGTCACCCACGCACTGGTGGGGTGGGTTCCATCGCGCGGCTGCACGTCCCGCCCGGTCAGGATCGCACCGTCGGCTCGGGCCACGTGCACAAAGACGGTGTAGTTTTCTTGAGTCGGCTGCAAGGCACGCCAATACAAGGTTAGGCGGAGCGTCTCCCCTGGCTTCAGGCTGTCGTTCTCCAGATCGCAGGCCATGAGGAGGACCTTGCTGTCCAAGTTGACGTCCAGCATAAGTCGAGGGCCGTTGCTGACGATCAGGGCAACAACGCTTCCCTCGGAGACAATGGAGCCAGCCGGGGGCTCTTGGGACAAGATGATGCCCTCGGTCTCCCTACTCCAGACATCCTTCCGAGAGATGTTTAGGCCCATCTCCTTCAATCCAGGCTCCACCGCCGTGATCGGCAGGCCCTCTATCGCTGGTACAGAGACAAAATTCGGGCCTTGGCTTATGACAACCCCTATGGTGTCTCCCTGCCTAACCATCTGCCCAGCAGGCATCGTCTGGGCGATGATGTTCAGAGCCGGCATAGATGAATCGTGCTTCTCCCCCACCACAGCGAACTGCAAACCCGCCCCTTCGACAAGCCGCCGGGCTTCCTCCTGATCCAGGCCGACCAAGTTAGGCACCTGTACCTGGTCAGGCGCAGGGGTGACAACAGCAACAGCAGTAGCCGTAGGCTGTGGCGCAGCCACAGTATAGCGCCGATAGACCGACGCCCCCAGTAGTATCAGGCCCAATATGGCTACAACAGTTACTGCCCCCAACAAAACGGTTAGCCAATCTGGGCCCCTCTCCTCTTCTTCGTATTCCTCGGGCTCGTCCGGGAAGGGTTGGGGCTCAACAACCGCGGGATGCCGAACAACGAGAGCTTCCTCGCCCAAGCGTCTATAGCTGTCCAGGACGCGCCCCAACTGATCCGCTGTGCGGTAGCGGGCTGCAGGCTCCTTAGCCATCACCTTGCGCACGATCCGCTCCAGTTGAAGGGGCACGTCAGGGTTCAGTTGCCGTAGGGGAACCGGCTTCTCCCGCAGGTGCTTGAGAGCTACGCCAATGCTGGTGTCAGCTTCGAAAGGCAGGTGGCCTGTTAGCATCTCGTAGATGAGGACGGCGATAGAATAAACATCTGAGGCTGGGCTCACGTCTTCGCCGGCTGCCTGTTCCGGTGAGAAGTAGTGAGGCGTGCCCCACATGATCTCCCCCTCGACAATGGGGGCTGCCGAAAGGGCACAAGCGATCCCAAAGTCGGCAACCTTGACCCAGCCATCAGCAGAGACAAAGACGTTCTGAGGCTTGATATCGCCATGCACGATGCCAACCGGGTGGGCATGCCCTACTGCAGTGCAGATTTGGATAGCGATATCCAGGGCCTGCCCAATGGCAAAAGGGGCACCTTCCAGGATCAACTCTTTGAGAGTTGGGTCCTCTACAAATTCCATCACCAGGTAGTGGCAATCGCCATCCCGGCCCACCGAGTAGGTAGCGACGATGTTGGGATGCACTAAGCTGGCTACCGACTGGGCCTGGCTGTGGAAGCGGGCTAAGAAAGCCTCGCTCTCAACGTAGGCCTGGCGCAGCACCTTGACCGCCACCGGTCTGCCCCGCCACGCATCCTCGCCCCTGAAGACGACAGCCATTCTCCCTGCGCCGATCTCAGCTACCACCCGATAGCGCTTGTTCAGGATGACTTCCTCGGCCATTTGTACCCACATTCTCCGGAAGCAGGCGAGGCATTCCCAACATCGTCCCGCATTGCCCCGAATGCTCGGCCATACGACGGTGCGTTGTCAGTGGGCCAGTCCCCGCGGAATGCCTGGCCCCTGCTAAACATATTATACCAGTTTCTGTACTGGACGCAACTTTTTGCGTTCTTGCACCGTGCTTGATTTCCTCCCGGTTTTGTGCCATAATACGGGCAGACTAAACCTCCCGCTGATGCTACAAGTCCTCTTGACGAAGGAAAAATGGATGGTTGCTGATCACCGAAGGTTGATTGAAATCGTTGACACTTTTGCAGAGGCCCAAGAGAACCCCTATACTAGATGGCCTGACCGCTACCCTGGCCATTGGGCCACGGACTATTTCTGTACTTTGGAAGAGCTCATCGGCCAAGCGATAAGCGATCAGGCCATGAGGGACCTGCATCTGGGGCGCGGCGTGCCCCAACGAGTTAGTGAGCAAGAGCGTTCAAACAGTTGAGGGATTCTCCTATGACTTCTTGGTTCACCAGGAAAATCGTTGACCTCTTCAGCGCCTTAGCCGACTTCTACTATTCGCGGAAGTATGAGGCTATCGCCGAGAGAATGGGTCTGGAAGAGAGCCAGGTCAGCGCCCAAAAACAGGGCTTCATCGTTATCCAGATAGATGGGCTGGCCTACGACCATCTGATTGAAGCTATGGCCAGAGGCCATGCCCCACACATGAAGCGTCTGCTGGAGAAGAAGGCCCTTTGGCAGCCCTTCGACGTGCCCCTGGTCCTTTGGCCCCAGGGACAAAGGGCTCAGGACAGGGCTCAGGACGCGGCCCTCAAGCTGGCTCGCTGGCGTTGCGGCTTGCCCAGCACCACCCCCGCCGCCCAGGCAGGCATCATGTTCGGCAACAACTTCGACATCCCCGCCTTCCGCTGGTACGAGAAGGAAAGCAACACCTCGGTAGTCTGCAAGGTGCCTCGCTTGGCCAAGGCCATGCAAGACCGCATCTCGATCGGTCGGCGGGGCATCCTGCGAGGCGGCTCCAGCTACGTGAACATGTTCGATGGCGACGCCAGGCTGTCCCTCTTCACTCTGAGCGCCATCAACAGCCAGCGCTTCTTCGAAAGCGTGCGGGGCGTTGGATTCCTGCTTCTGTTCCTCCTCAGCCCCCTGCGGGTTCTGCGAGTCATCCTGCTCTCCCTATGGGAGTATCTCGTTGATTTGGGCAAACGGTTCGTCGCCCTTTTCGTGCCTAGTTACTACCAGCCCTTCAGTGTTCTATCTCCCTTTCTGCAGATCATCACCAACGTTGTCTTCCGGGAGATACAAACTTTCGGCTGTCTGATAGACATTTACCGCGGCATGCCAGCCATCTATACTAACTACTATAGCTACGACGAGATCGCTCACCACTTCAAGATAGCCAGCGCGGAAGCCCTCAAAGCTCTGCGGGGTATAGACAACCAGATAAAACAGATTGACCGCATGAGGACCCAGTATCGAAGGCGGCACTACGACTTGTACATCCTTTCGGACCACGGCCTGACCCCTTCTGTCCCCTTCAAAAAAGCTTATGGTCGCACCCTGGGCCAATACATCGCTGAGCAGATAGGCGAAGGCGTCTTCACCGACGAGCGTGGAGGCGAGGAGAGGCCATCGGCGGCCAAAGCTCTGTTCCTGCTGGAGGAGCTGAAGGGAATAGAAGCACGGCTCTCTGAACGAGGCGCAAGCCTGGTGCAAGCTGCCTATCGTTTCGTGGACAAGAGGCTGGTTGTGGACCCTGTACTGAGCTCCGCCGAAGTAGACGAAGACGACTCCTGGGACCTCAGCAAAAGGAGCGACATCGTCGTCCGAAACTCCGGCTCCATGTCACACGTCTATTTCAACGTCACCCCCCGGCCAATGAACCTGAGCGAGATCGCCCTCATCTACCCCAGCTTGCTCAACAGGCTTGTCGAACATGAAGGTATCGGCCTGGTAGTAGGGCGCGAAGAGGGGGAGACAGTTATCGTAGGCAAAGATGGAACGCTGACTCTCAATGAAGGGGTAGAGGTTCGCGGCAAGGATCCTCTGCTCTCCCTTCCAGAACCGGAGCTCGCCGCAAGCCAGTTGCACCAGTTGGCCTCGTTCCCTCACAGTGGCGATATCATAATCTTCGGCGCCTGGCGCGAGGACGGAGAGGTGGTCTGCTTCGAGAATCAGGTGGCGAGCCACGGCGGCCTGGGCGGCCCGCAGGACTACCCTTTCATCATGTATCCTGGGCGACTGAGCCTGGATTTTGAAGAGGTAACTAACGCCAAGGACCTGTATCCCCACTTCGCCGCTTACCTCGATGGAGCTAGCAGAGAAAAACTAGAGGACACTATCTAATCCCATGGGAGCTTGACGCCGCTAGCTATCCATTATATAATACCGAGTAACAGCATGCTGATTCGAGGAGGCAAATGATGTACAAGAAGCTCTTTATCCCTGGTCCAACCCACGTGAGGGACGAGATTCTGCAGGAGATGGCCACGCCGATGATCGGCCATCGTTTTAAGGAGTACGCGGACCTCCAGGCCGAAGTGACATCCAAAGTGCAAAAGTTGCTCTACACTGAGAAAGTGGTTTTCCTTTTCACCTCAGCCTCTTCGGGCGTCATGGAAGGAGCAGTGCGGAATTGTGTCAGGGATGGTAGGAAAGTGCTGAGTACCATCAACGGCGCCTTTGGCGAACGCTGGCATGAGATGGTCCTGGGCTGTGGCAAGGAGGCCGATGTCCTGGAGGTGGAATGGGGCCAAGCAATCACCCCGGAGCTAATCGAGGCCCAGTTGTCCAGCGGCAAGTACGACGCCATGACTCTGACGCACAACGAGACCTCCACCGGTGTAATGAACAACATCTATGACATTGCTGAGGTTATGAAGAAGTACCCCGATGTCTGCTGGCTGGTGGACGCGGTCAGCTCCATGGCCGGGGCCAAGATCGAGGTAGACAAGCTGGGCATAGACGTCTGCATTGCTGGGGTGCAGAAAGCCTTCGCCCTGCCGCCCGGCCTCACCGTGTGTCCGGTGAGCCAAAAGGCCTTCGACCGAGCCAAGAAGGTGAAGAATCGAGGCTGGTACTTCGACTTCCACGTTATGCTCAAGTACTACCAGAGGAACCAAACCCCAGCTACACCAGCGATCAGCCAGATCTTCGCGCTGAATAAGCAAATGGACGATATCATGGCCGAGGGGCTGGATGCTCGCTTTCAACGACACATTGAGATGGCCGGGTTCACACGCGATTGGGCCCGCAGGTACTTTGCCCTCTATGCCGACGAGCGCTACCTTTCCAACACCCTCACTGCCATCGTAAACACCAAGAGTCTCAGCGTGCCCGAGCTGAACCAGGCTCTGGCCGAATATGGGGCCGTGATCGGCGATGGCTACGGCAGACT
>JAUWYT010000022.1 GCA_030615705.1 Chloroflexota bacterium | reverse complement strand
TTGGTGAAGACCGGCCTGATGTGCCCGAAGCCCAGCTCGGTGTCCTCGGGGTTGAGCCCCCTGAACTCGGGGGCCTTCAGATCGTACTTGATTGCCCGCAGCGCGATCACATACTGGGAGACGCGGTCGAGCATGATCTTGCGCTCTTCGGAGCCCGGAGCCGCCAGCAGGGTGACGAACTGGGACTTGAAGATCCCCAGCTCCTCATCGCTCAGAGGTGCCATGGTGAGGGTCTCTTTGTAGAGCTTCACCTTTTCGCGGGTGACGGGGTTGACGTCAGCCCCGTTCTTGAGGATTGGGGCATTCCGGAGTCTCTCCACTACGGAGATGTCAGCTGCCATTTCCATACCTCCCTAAGAAGTTTGGCTTTCGCCCATCCTGCTTATCCAATGCGCTCAAAGCTAATCAGGCAGCAATTTCCTCATCGACGAAAACGGGGATCTCGGAGGGCAGTACCGCGCCCTCAGTGAGCAAGCTTCTCTCCTCAGCCGCCTTGAGCTCCTTGGCGGACGGCCTGGCGCCATCGCCTTCGGCGATCTTCTCCCTCGCCCTGGCCTTGCCGAGCGCCCTCACCTTCGGCCCCGCTGTTCTTTCAAAGATCAGGTCGCCCAGAGAGGTGACGACGAGCATACTGTCGCCGATGAAGACCGTTTTCGTGATCTCTGGCGCCACAGCGCGGGCATAGAGCCAGGCGCTGCCCCCCAGGGCAAGCACATGAATCCAGTCGCTCACCCGCCGGAAGGGCTTGGTCAGGTTGAAGGCCATGTCCATGGAGCGGGCCAGAAGGTGCCCTGCCGCCAGGCCGCCCAGGACCAGCCCCTCGGGGTGTACCAGCTCGCCAACTCGTGCCATACGGAATGCTTCTGCCATGGCTCCCTCCCTCGGCTGGCCCCTGAAAAGGCAAGAACCGGCTAGTTCTAAGTATCCCCTTCAGGGGCCTAGCCGGTTCTTAGCGGCGGCAGACAGAAAAAGAGAGCGGTTGGACCTCAGACTTTTCCAGCCTGCCAACCGCTCTTAGCCAGATTTTATGGCCTCGTTAGGCCCTTGTCAAGCCCCCGAATCAGCCAACGGGCAATTTGCCCAGTTTCTTTTCCGCCACCCTGGTCTCATCGTGGAAGACCATTATCCAGGCATTATAGGTCTTGGGGGGAGCGTCCTCGGGGATCTGGAACTCCAGAGGGCACTCCTTCTCCTCCCCCGGCGCGAAAGTGAAGCGGCCGGTGGCCGCTGCGTCCTCGCCCCCGGGGTAGGAGAGCTTGGCCATCGTGGGCTCGGTGCTCCAGACCCCCAAAGCCCCGACCGTGCCCACGATCACCGCCACCAGGAACTCCCTCTCCTCCTCGGTGTCGTTTTTGACCGTGGGGATGAGGTTCACAGCCGCCCCGGCAGCGGCGCCGATCCCCTCGAAGGCGAATTCCTCCCACCGCGCCAGTTCCTGCTCCACTATGTGCGCCCCCTCAGAACGAAGATAAGGAGGTAGTCGCCCACTTCATTGATTGTGAGGCGGTAGTCCTCACTGATCAGTGTCTTGCCCGGGTCCACGCCGACAAAGGGGCCGGTGTCGATTAGGGTGTACTTCCCGGCCGCCCAGTCGCTGGGAGACGCATAGAGGAAATCCACGGCAAGGCCGAGCCTCACGTTCGTGTCATTGCGGACCGTGGCCCGTATGCCGGTGCCGGTGCCGATGGGCACCGTCACCTTTGCCGACCACGAGACCCACCGCCCCGTGGCCGGGTCCAGGTACTCCACATCGACAAAGCTGCCGCCGAGGGCTTCGGTGCCAGCGAAGGCCACCTTTTCCCACCTGGCGAGTTCTGCCTCGGCCGGCGAAAGGACCGCCTGCACCATATCGAAGACGTGCACCCCCCCGAAGATGTCACCCTTGGTCACAACCCTGTTTCTCATCTTGACCTCCCTGCCAGTATATATTCCCTTCGAGCTGTCACTGCGGGAGTCGTGACCTTCTCCCAGCGGAAATCAGTGATGCTCGCTCTTACCTCAGGGGGCACGGGTGCTTTCCTTAGCGCCAGGTAAGCGCCCCCGCTGACCAGGGCACCGCCGAAAATGAAGGTTGCCGGCCGCGGCCTCACGATGACCGTGGCTGCGCCAACCATTATGAGAGCGAAGGGGAGAAGGAACCTGGTCATCTGCTCGGGGCCCCACCGAAAGAGCTTCCAGCCGATCACGCCGACGGGGATGAGGGCGCCGAGGGAGATCACTGCGATCATAAAGAGAGGGAGCACGCCTACCCGGACCTGGACATAGACGCCCCCCCTATCCTGCCGCAGGTCCGTCAGCTCCGCCCCCGTTCCCTTGACCTTATCCCTTATCTCGGCCAGCGTCGCCACGGTGGCGCGGTCTCGGAGCTCGATCAGGAGCTCGCAGGTGTCCCCTTCCTGGTAGAAGCAGGCGCAGGCTGCGATCTCGTCAGCCACAGCCTTTATAGCTTCGTCGGACGCTGCCAGCACGCTGCGATCCATCTCAGTTTTGCCCTTTCATCACCCCGCGGCCCGAGGACAACATCACCACAGACTATCTTATCATTGAAAGCCCAGCGGGGTCTATACTGGTTATGGCGGTAATGCTCAGAGGGGGGAGGCGCTGAGGTCAGGGTTGTCTCCAGAATTTTGTCATCGACCTGGACCCAGGCGTGGTTCCAGCGCCCGGCGTCGCCGCCGACTACGCTCACCCGCTCCGGGGGGATGAAGTTGCGGAGAAGCGAGCAGAGGAGAATACTGGTATCTTCGCAGTCGCCCCAGCCCCAGGCCGCTGTCTCATGGGGATACTGCCAAAACTCTTCTGTAACCTTCGTCACCCTGTAGCGCGTGCCCAGGAAGACAGGCCTTGCGACCACGAAGGCTTCCAGAACATGGCGGTCAGTGGGGTGCCCCTGGGCATCTAAGGGGTAGCCTACATTGCGGCATACCCAGTCCCAGCAGTAGCGCACCCGGAGCTCCTCGGCGCCCTCTGGGAGGCGGGCCAGGATCTTCTGCACCTCCAACTCATCGGGGCGGACAAATTCCTTGGGGTCGTGCTTGCTGCCGAACCTTACATCGAGATTCATGGCCTGGCGTTCTTCACCGCTAGGATAGAGCTGCCTCAGCTAAGGCTGCCCGCTCTGTTGCCTTGCCCAGGGCTCTGACCCTGGGGGCTTGAATTCTGAGCTGGGAGCCACAGGAAGAGCAGGTGATCACCTGATCGGGTAGGCTGGTGCCGCAAACAGGGCACGCCGGGCCGGATGCCCGCTTTAGCGTCATGAAAAGGAGAGCTACAGCCCCACCCATGAGGCTCATCCCCAGGCTTAAGCCTGCACCAAATATTACTGCTCGGCCAAAAGTCATAACAATCACCCCCTCGGCTAAGCCATCGGCACTTCTTCTACGTATCCTACTCTTATTATTGTATCCTCTGGCCACCACAGAGGCGCCTCACCTGGACCAAAGTAATACCACCACTGAGCGGGATAAGTCTCCCCGTCGATCCATCTTGTGGCTTCCCGCCACTCTCTTTGACGGACCGTCTCATACTCTGCATTGCCTAGATAGACGCTCTGCCCTATGTCATATTTGGGCTGAGGCCTTCCTGTCCTAGTAACGAGGTAGGCACCTACGCCGATGGCAGTAAGAACGGCAGCGCCGATTGCCAGAACCGTTGACGTTCTCATCATTCACCCCCTTTGCTCAGCGGAAATCTCTCCATTTTCAACTGAAACCCATAAGTGATGATCCGGGATCAGCCAGGCGAGGAGCGATGACTTCCTGGGGCACACGATGTAGACCTCATCGGCCACCCTCTGGAGCTCTGCCGCCGCCTTCCTGGCGTCCTCGATAGTGGGGAGGTGCTCCAGGACGTGGGAGCAAAAGGCAGCCCCGAACTTGCCGTCGGGGAAGATGGAGAGATCCCGGACATCGGCCTCGATGAAGAGGGGGCAGTGAGCACACGCGCCAGCCTCAATGTCCACACAGACATCGCCGCAGCCGTGGGCCGGCAGGGGAAAGAAACGGCGCAGCGGGTTTGCCCCCAGAGGGCCACCGACCACCAGGAGGGGCTTGCCCCGGGTCCTGGCTGCTTCCAGCGCCGCCTCATAGTTTATCCGGCGCTCCGCAACCTGGCCAAGGTGCACCGCGGTCTGCCAGGCGAGCGCCTTCGCCAGACCCAAGCCAACGAGAAGGCCAACCACTAGAGGTCCTTCCTGAAGTCAGCAAGCGATTTGATGAGCCACTCCCGGGGAATCCAGCGATACTGCGGGCACTTCTCCTCCAGGATCTCCTGGATAACGCCAGCTACTGCCCCAAGATCCATGACGGTGAGGAGCCGGGGCAAACTGAGCCCCCTGAATATTGAAGGCACGACCTGGTGCACGGCCTGTAGGGCTCCCGCCTTGTCCTCCCATACGGTCCACAGGGAGATGTCTTTTTCGACGAGGAACTTGAGTCTCTCCTGGCCGAATCCATCCAGGAAGGCCGGGAGATGGGGTGCCAGGCGGCTCTTTATCTCTTCAAGCGCAAAAGCCTTGCCGAATTTGGTCAAGGTGGTAGGCACGTCCTGACGTAGCTTGCTTTTGATGCGGTCGCCTAGTCCCATTATTCTCCCTCCAGCTCGACTATCTCATCGCAGTTCGTGCAAACAAACTGCTGTGTCCCCTCGGGAACCCTTTTCGTTTGATGGCAGGCTGGGCACTCAACCGTGATCACGCTGCCGGCTGCCTCCTCTGCCGCCGAGTTCCCGGGCGTGGCTGTCTCGCCAGCTTCTTCCTTCATCATGCGGTCGATGGCTCCGGCAACTTTGCCCACGTTCTCCTGGACCCTCTCCATCACCCCTACTGCCGCGTCATGGAACTGGTCCTTTCTTTGTTCATCCTTCCTGAATCTCTCCCAGGTGATGTAGGGCTCTAGCGTTCTGGAGTCCATGTAAACCGGCTTGCCCTTTTCGTCCCTGAACACCGGGAACATTGTACTCTGGGACTCCGCTGGTTTCAACACAATCGGCTCGCCAGGTTTGAGCTCCTTCACCTCTGCGGTGTTCCTGTCAACCAGCCACGTCGAGCTCGCGGCGCCCGCCGGGGATCTAAGGATAATCGGCTGTCCTGACTGGATCTCCTGTACTTCACCCTCTTCATTAACCAGGAAGGTTTTGGGTTGAGGTGGCGGGTTGGCTGGCGGCGGAGTTGGAGCCCCAACAACAATCGGCTGCCCCGCCTCCACCTCCTGGACCTTCACGCCCTCTGGCGTCTGCGTCGCTACATACGCCTTTGGCGGCGTGGTATTCCCCCGCTTCTCGTTGATCCTGTCAATGATATTCAGGATGTCCTCGGCAGTAAAGCCCTGATTGCCCTGGTTGCCCTGCCCCTGGCCGCCCCGTGCGCCTCGCGCTGCCCTGGTCATGGAAAGCGCCACCGCTTCCTCCCGGGTGAGGTGGCCCCGCCCCTTGCCAACCCAAACCGGGTCATCATCGACTAGGATGTAGTCTATCCCGCTCTCTGCTCCTGCCGCAGGCGCCGCCGGCGTAGCCAGGAGTCCCCCTTGCGCGATTTCCTGTTGAACCACGGCCTTCGCCTTCTCCCTCTGCTCGGGCGGGGCGTTCCTGATCACGTAGTTGCTCCACATCTCGAGCCATGTCCTACGACACTCAATCGGCACATTTAGCCTGGCGAAGACGTTATTCATATGCTCAAGATCGTAAGGGTCGCCGCTGGTCATCAGCTCCACGACAGCAACAATCATGTCAGGCTTCGCCCCTGCTATCTTCCCGTAGTACTCGAGCCTGGTTTTGGCATCGGCACCTACGTCGGCGATCGTGGTGGGGATTTCCACACCGGTTTCTGCGACTTCCCTGCCGGCGTCTGTTGCCACCCAGGCCTCTCCGTCGCGGCGCACATAGGCCTTATTCTTTAGCTTTGAGAGGGCGGCTCTGGTTTCCTCCTGGGTAATGGCCAGCTTCCTGGCAAGCTCTGGAGCGGGGATGGGCTGTGCCTCCTCTGCGACGGCGCGAAGGACTACCTTCTGGTCAGCCATTGTGACCTCCTTTGAGCCGGCCCCCGAAAAGAAGAAGCGGCTAGGCGCACCTCTCCTTTTTGAGGACCTAGCCGGTTCTTTCACCCTAATTATACCACCGCACCGCCCACCGCACCACCCACCGCACCGCGGTGCGGTCGAGTCTGGTAGTTCGGTCGGTGCGGTGGGTTCGGTGAGCGGTTCGGTCATTTTAGCTTCGCAAATCATCTGCATGAGGATAAAACCGTACCACCCACCGCACCATCAGTTCGGTCATCGGTTCGGTCGCTGAATCTGGCACCGCACCGCCTGGGGCGGTGGTGCGGTGGGCGGTGCGGTCGCCTCCCGATTCTAAGCCGCACCGCGGTGCGGTGGGTGGTGCGGTGTGGTGCGGTGGGCGGTGCGGTGGGCGGTGCGGTGTGGTTCGGTGGTAGACCCAGCTTCGAGGAGCCGCCACCAATTGCCTTCCGCCTTTTCGGGTGCTATTATGGGGACATGAGATGGCGTGATCTCTTCCCTCTCGCCGCGAACCTACTCCCTCTGGACAAGGTGTTTGTGCGCCCCAGGGATAGGGTGAAGTCCCTCCAGAAGCTGAAGGCGACGCTAGAGGGGTATGAGACGCCCAACGACCTGGCAGAGGCATCTCCCGGGAATCCCGAGCCCCTGAGCCCTGCCACAGTGGAAACGAGCCCCGAATCGGCCCCTGGGGGGCTCTCTGAGGCAATCGTGGCCATCCCCAGCTCACCCCAGAAGACCCAAGAACTAAGCGTACCTCCCAGCTTCGCCTCTGAGGAAGACATCAAGAACTACCAGGTCGGGATCATATTGGGGAAGATAGACACCATCAATGAGCACCTGGCGTACAAGTGCCGCATCCCACCGGGGCAGCTTTCCTGCGACTGCTGCCCGAACCACCTCTGGGGGCTGAGGGATCGTTGTATCGAAACTGTCAAGATCATCCCTGAGAAGGAGAGGGAGCTGAGGGAAATCGCGGACTGGGTGACGGAGCTGGCGCTGCGGAGCCCCGACAATCTCACGCTACCACTCAGTGATGAGGAGTTCACCCAGAAACAGACCGAGTTGAGGCGCCTTCGCAAAAGGTTCACCGGCGCCGCCAAGCCAGAGCTCGCTCAGAAGTTTGAGGAGGAGCTGGGGGAGCACTTCGAGGAAGTGTGATGCCCGGGCTCGATATCGGTTCGGTGGTAGTGCGGCCGCTCAGGGTGGTGGCTGACGACATAGAACAGGAGAGAAAGATAGCGCCGTATATGGCGCGTCTGATCGGGATGCTGGTATGCCGCGGTGAAACGCTCGATGTTATACTACCGAAGGAATCCGAACCTATCGACAGGCTGATAAAGGAGGAAAACTGGGCCGAGCTCGCGCCAAAATTGCGAGAGCTGGCGAGCACAGCCGAAAAGCGAGCACCAGGTAGCTCAGGAGGCAACATGGCTATTAGCCCACATGCACAGATGGTCCTCGATCAGCCCATGACGACATCCGTCTGCTACGACTTCAGAGAGATCCGCAGCCGGGTCATGTATAAGGCATGGCAGATCATGGACGAGGAGAGGGTGCCCTTCGGGACAGCGGTGAAGAGGGCCTGGGACTGGGCGAAAGCAGAGTGCGCCAAGGTCGGCGCCATAGTATAGGGAGGTCTGAGCCGCCGCCTGGGTCAGCCGCCTGGCGGCAGGGTTCTTCGAGGAGGAGCTCAAGGTCGTAATATGGTGATGGAGCAGTGAAATGACCCTGAGCCCAGAGGATATAGACAGGGTTGCCAAGGCCAGCGGCGACGAGATAGCCACCAGGCTACTCTTGGAAGGGCTGGGGCGCCTAGCGTTGGAGGAGAGTATCGCCTATGAGAAATACAACCGCTTGTCGGTGCAAGCCGACGCGATGGGTCACCACGTGGCCGCCATGGAGCTGAGGAGTATCGCCCTGGACGAAAACAGGCACAGGGAAACCCTGGCGGGGATTCTCAGGAGGCTATGAAATGCCCCTTACAGAGACCGAAGTTAAGCAGATCGCCCATGCCAGCGCCGACCAGGTGATGGCACGGATCAGGAAGCGCGAGGCTTCGAGTCCATCTGAGTCTTCGGGGCCGCTGGGGACAGTAGAAAGGGGACGCCAAATGGCCACCGAAACGGAAGTCAAAGAGCAAGAAATCAACGAAGTCGAACCGGACAAGGCGTCGCTCATCCACTCCGAGGACGGCCACCAGATTGGCATGGTCGCTCTATGGAAGGATGGCCATGTCACCGTATGCGCCTCGGAGCCGGGCAAGGAGACGGGAACCTGCTATACCTCGAGGAAGCCCGATGGCAACACGCTCTACTACATGGCCCTGGCCTGGTTCAGCGGCATGGGGCACGAGGTGAGCGGTGTCCCCGAAGAATAGCTGCCCCCAGTGCGGGGGACCGCTGGACGAGAAGGGCTGCTGCCCGAAGTGCCAGATATGTGTGCTGTGAGAAAGCGCCACATACTGCTGGTGAGCAAGGACTGCCCTCCCTGTGAGGAGGCAAAGAGGAGATTCGCCACGAAGTATTTCGGGAGTGGGGAGATCATAGACATCTCCACGCCCGAAGGCAAAAGGCTAGTGAACAAGCACAAGGTTGCCTTCATCCCCTACGAGCTGGAGGAGGAATATGACTGAGGAAAGACAGGAGGAGGAGCGGCGCTGCTCCTGGCCTGACGCCGAGGAGATCATCCAGAAGACGGACAGGCTTATCTTTGCCTGTTTTGCCGGGGAAGAGGGCGAGTGCAAGGCCTGTGACTATTATGAGGGCGTAACGGAGCAGGCGATCCCCGGGAAGGAGGTGGGGTTTGCCGCGGTGGCCATAGACCTCGCCGACCCTGGCTGCCGGGAAGTGGCCGAAAAGCTCAACATCGAGGAATACCCCATGGTGATCGCCTTCAAGAACGGGCAAGAGGTCGAGAGGCTGCAAGTCAGTCTGGATGAGGAGAAGGACATACAGGCGCTCTCTGATCTGGCTGACCGCCTTGCTGCGATCCCTGAAGAGGAGCAGGCTCCCTGACCATTCTGGCCTCGATGCCCCGCTGACACCAGGGGCAGCTTATCGTAAACCCCTCGATATCCCTCACGGACAGCACCCCCAGAGCGAGGCTGACGAGAAAGAGCCCCCAGCTCACCTTGACCCCGAATATCTCCTCGTAATACGCCTTGGCCCGCTCCAGGATCTGGCGCTCTGTGAAGGTCAAGGCGACAGTCGTGTGCTTGCCCTTCATGCCGACTCCCCTATAACAATTATAGCATGAGGTTATAGGGGGCTTGACTAGCCCCCGGCATAGGGTAAACTGGGTGGTGATCGACGAAAAAGGAGGTATCCCGTGGCTGTCAAAGGCGCAACCGCAGGTCGTGTCAGGGGGACGGCGATCCCCGGAACCCGGGTGTTCTACAGGCCGTCGCTGGGGAAGATCGTCTTCAGGCCGATCAATGTCATCCGCTCCTCGATAAAGGTTCTCGCCCGCAACAAGAAGCTCGAGGACCTGAGGGGCACCGAGAAGGTGCCCTCGAAGATCTGCAAGGGAAAGTCCTGGAAGGACTTCGTCTACTGCCTCAAGGTTGAGATGAAGAAGATCTGAGCCTGCTCAGGCGATCCCTTCTCTCGTGGCAAAGGACAGGCCGCGCTCGTGAACCCAGCGTTTGAGGTCTTCCTCCAGGGCGTGGAATAGCCTGCGCTCAGCCTGCCTGGCTGGCCGGTAGTAGATGAGGCTCTGCGAAGGGGAAAAGTCCAGCTCGATTGCGTGATCGAAAAGAACGGCCCGGATGGTGTTCTCCGCCACTGAGGCGGGGAGGCCCATCCGGGTCAGTTTTTCCGCCAGCTCCCCGGGTATCCTCAAGGCACAGTCGCTGCACACCCTGCCGTTGAAGCGGAGCTTCCTCTGACCACAGGAAGGGCAGAGATCCCCTGCCGACTTCTCCCACTCCTCGTCTATCGATGCCCTGGGTCTCATTCTTGCCTCTCAGGGCTTGATCCCTCTTTCCTTACAGATGCTCTCGTAGGCGTCCTTGATCTTCTTGAACAGCTCCGGGTCCCCGCCGTGATCCGGGTGGTGTTCCTGGGCCTGATACCAATAAGCCCTCCTGAGGAGCCGTTCTTCGCAGCCTGGTTGGACCTGCAGGAGGCCGTAGCGGGGATCGCCCAGGGGCTTCCTCTCGATGAGACGCCTCAGCTCCGGCTCGATGAACTGCTCCCAGAAGGATTTAGCATGATGGGCAAGAGGTTTCCCTGTCAGCCTTTTCACCAGGCGGTCGGCGTCGTCGGCAATCTGGGCGATGCGGGTTCTCCTGGCCATGGGACTCTCTAAGGCCATTTTACCTGATGAAAGCTGGGCGAGCAATTCCCAGAGAAGCGTCTCAAGGCTCCACTACACAATCAATTTCGGCAAATTCGGCCAATTTTGGCGAAGCTGGGCCAAATTTACCAGTTCGCTATGCCGATTGTGAAGCTATAATTGAAGCTAATTTACACACTCTTCGTAGAGTATTGACAAAGCGAACTAAGTGTGCTATGCTGAATATGGAAGCTAGTTCACGGAAGCTAGTTCAGCACCTTTACAAATCCTAGCAGGCCCGTAGTTGCGGATCACGCCCGGGCCTAAAGGACTGGCCACTGAGCCAGCCGAATAGGGCTTTCAGCCTCGGAAGCAAAAGCTATCCACCCCCAGATAGCGACTGAAAGGCAAAGTCCGCTAGGCATATCTCCGAGGTAGGCAAGGGGGCCATACGCCAAATACAAGAGGAAAGGAAAGGAATAGCGTATGGAAACCCCAAGCTACATTCGGGCCTTGCTACAGCCGAATGGCAAGAGGCCCGCTGGCCGTAGGGTGTGGAGCATAGACCTTGAAACGGTTTGGCTACCCTTCTTCACGGCCACCAACACGATGGGCGACACGGCCATACCTCACGAGGCCCTGGGCGCACCGCTTCGACTGGCCTTTGACGCCGATGGCACGGTCAAGTTCTCCAAGACTGGCCGACCAGTGGTCAAGGTTGTCAAACAGGTAGCGGATAGCGTGAGGATGGTACGGGAGAACTTCATCGCTGGCCTTCTGGCCTACGCTCACGGCGTAGCGATGGAGAATACCGAAACCTACGAGGCCGAGGCCCAGGCCCATGTCAAGGCTGGCAGGCCCATTGTGGAGAAGGATAGGCAGGCCCTAGAGCTGGCCTATGCCGACCTTCTCAAGGCCCAGGCAAAGGCCGATGCAAAGGCCCAGGCAAAGGCAAAGGCCGAGGCAAAGGCCCCGGCCCAGGCAAAGGCCCCGGCCCAGGCCCCGGCCCAGGCCGAGGCCGTGGCCCAGCCCG
>JAUWYT010000030.1 GCA_030615705.1 Chloroflexota bacterium | reverse complement strand
GCGCGTGGTGGCCAAATCCTTGGCTTGAACGGTTACTTCGTGATCCCCGCTCCATTCGATGTCCACACCGATATCAGCCATGATGGCTAACATGGTCTCCACATCTTTGATCCGGGGCACGTTCTTTAGCACAACCTTTTGATCGGTCAAGAGCGTGGCCGCCAGGAGGGCCAGGGCCCCATTCTTGTTGCCGCTCGGAACCACCACGCCTTTGAGCGGGTGCCGACCTTCGATCACAAATTTCTCCATCAGGTTGGGAGTCCTTTCTTCAGCGTTTTTAACCAGTCGGCTATCTCCGGCTGCAGGTCTGCTTCCCGCTGAGCCAGAAAATCGCCAATGGCTGCCCAATCGGGCTCGAGTTTGTAGATGTAGCGGTTTTTATCAACCTCTTGCAACTCGGTGGCCGCCAACCGGGGCTTGACCAGATGGTCAATCAAGAGGTCGAGGCCCTTGTCTTCCTGAGAGTTTGCCGGATCGAAGTACAGCCAGCGATGTGGCAACAAGAGGTTGCGCTGCCGCAGATATAACAGGCAAAGTTGTAACTTAGCAGTCTCTAACAACCCCTCGAGCTTGACGAGCTGCTCACTGATTTCGGCCAGACGCGCCTCAGAACGGGCAACCTTGGCCTTGCGTCGGGCTACTTCTCTTTCCACGAAGTTCGTAGCAAACAGGTGGTCAATGATGACCAAGCCCGCCAATAGTATCTTATCGCTTACCCTCATGGCCTTTGGCTTTCAGCAAAACCTCGTCTCCTACCTTCGCTTCCAGGGTTTGGGACGCGCTACCACCGGACACGGCAATCTCCAAGTGATCCGAACTGCCGATGAGAGCCAGGAGCTTCCCCGGCGCCACCTCGGCGTAGTTATTCGCTATTCCCCGGATGCTCTGTCCTTTGATCTTGACGATGCCCTCTCTTAGCAAAGGGTGACCACGTAAATCCGTTGACATAATGCTTGTGACTAAATTACCAAAGCGGTCAATATGGATGACCTGGCCGACGATGGTTCCGTCGGGGCGGACCTGAGGCCGGGGTAGGGGGAAGGCGACGATCTCCGTCAGGGGCTGGCCCAGCTCGGCTAGTGGGATACCTCGCGCCAGGTGGGCGGCGGCGGGGGCCAAGATATCACGGCCGTGGAAGGTGCGGCTGACCGGGGAGAGGTGGTAGCGGGGGTTGGTGAGCTCCACTATCTCTTCCACCCTCTCGCGAGCGACCACGTAGCTCAGGACACCATTGTCGGGGGCCACGAAAGTGGCCCGGGGCGTCCGCAAGGCGATGGCCCGCCGTTCGCTGCCCACTCCCGGATCAACGACCACCACATGGATGGTGCCCTGGGGGAAGTAAGGGTAAGCAGCGTAGAGGATAAAAGCGGCTTCCCGCACATCTTGGGGCGGGATGTCGTGGGAGACATCCACTATGGTGGCTGTGGGGTCAATGCCCAGGATGACCCCCTTCATCGTCCCCACATAGCCGTCCGCCAGCCCGAAATCAGTGGTCAAGGTGATAATGCTCACAGTTTCTTTTCCCTTGCTTAATTGTACTCCAGAGGGTGATTCTCGTCAAGGCCGTTTGACAAGCGAACCAATGTTCTATATAATAGAATAGGTTTCGGGAGGATTCCTCTTTTTCAGATGGGCTGAGCGACAACTTCGTTGGAGGTGATGAGCGGTGGAGGAGAGACGGGAGGACACACAGAGCTATGAGGCCAGGGACATCCAGGTCCTGGAGGGCTTGGAGGCGGTACGCCGGCGCCCCGGCATGTACATCGGCAGCACCGATATGCGTGGTTTGCATCATCTGGTCTACGAGGTGGTGGACAATTCTATAGACGAAGCGCTGGCCGGGGCCTGCGACCGGATCGAAATCAGCATACGTCCGAACGGCAGCGTAACCGTGGTGGACAACGGCCGGGGCATCCCTGTGGAGACCCACGAGCCGACGGGGAAGTCAGCCCTGGAAGTGGTGCACACCATCCTGCACTCCGGGGCCAAGTTCGGTGGCGGGGGTTATAAAGTAGCCTCGGGACTGCACGGGGTTGGCGTCTCGGCGGTCAACGCCCTCTCGGAGTGGCTAGAGGTAGAGGTCAAGCGAGATGGCAAGCTCTATGGCCAGCGCTATGAGCGGGGCATACCTGTTAACCCCGTGAAGGCGATTGGCAGGGCCAAGGGGACGGGAACCAAAACCACATTCATGCCGGATACCGAGATATTGCAGACCTTGGATTACAAGTTCGACCCTCTGGCCCAGCGCTTTCGGGAGATGGCCTTTCTCACCCATGGACTGACTATCCATTTCCGCGACGAACGCGATGAGCGGGAGATGACTTTCTACTTTGAGGGGGGCATCACCTCCTTCGTCCGTTACATCAACAAGAACCGCACTGTCCTGCACGCCCCGATCCATGTGGAGAAGCAAGTGGACAGCGCTATGGTCGAGGCGGCCATCCAGTACACCGATGGCTACGCCGAATCGGTTTATGCCTTCGCCAATAACATCAACACCGTTGACGGGGGTACTCATCTCACGGGCTTCCGCTCGGCCCTGACTCGCACCCTCAACGATTACGCCCGCAGGAACAGCTTGCTCAAGGACAACGAGCCCAACTTCGCTGGCGAGGACACCCGGGAGGGCCTGACGGCTATCCTCAGCGTCAAACTGACCGACCCCCAGTTCGAGAGCCAGACCAAAGCCAAGCTGGGCAACGCTGAGATCAAGGGGCAGGTGGAGTCTGTGCTCTCTGAGGCTCTTTCCAGATTCTTGGAGGAGAACCCACGCCAGGCCAAGGCTATCGTCGAAAAGTGCTTAACTGCCTCTCGCGCCCGCATAGCGGCTCGTCACGCTCGGGACCTGGTCATCCGCCGCAGTGCTTTGGAGAGCAGCACCTTGCCGGGCAAGTTAGCTGATTGCTCCGAGCGCGACCCGGCCAAGTGCGAGATTTACATCGTGGAGGGGCCCTCGGCCGGTGGAAGCGCCAAGCAGGGACGGGACCGCCATTTCCAGGCTATTCTTCCCTTGAGGGGCAAGATTCTCAACACCGAGCGGGCTCGTCTGGACAGGATCCTCAAGAACAAGGAGATACAGGCCCTTATATCGGCCCTGGGCACGGGAATAGGTGACCAGTTCGATTTGAGCGGGCTGCGCTATCATCGGATCATTCTCATGTGTGACGCTGATGTTGACGGAGCCCACATCAGAACCTTGCTCCTCACCTTCCTCTTCCGCTACATGGAACCCCTTATTGAGAACGGCCATCTATTCATCGCGCAGCCTCCTCTTTATCGAATCGAGAGCAAGCGACAGGTTCACTATGCTTATACCGAGGCGGAGAAGGAGCGCCTGCTGAAGAAACTCGATGGCTCCAAGGTGAGCCTCCAGCGATACAAGGGCCTGGGGGAAATGAACCCGGATCAGCTCTGGGAGACGACCATGGACCCGCAGAAGAGGACGCTCTTGCAAGTGATCATTGAGGATGTCGCCGCCGCCGATCGTACTTTTGACATGCTCATGGGTTCCAGCGTCCCTCCGCGTAAGCGCTTCATCCAGACCCACGCCAAGGAAGTGAGGAATCTGGACGTGTAGCCTTCTGCTACGATGGTCAGGAGGGTTGGCAACTTGACGAAGGCAGGCCAAAAGGATGCGCACCCCAGCAGGGACTGAGTGTCGCTTCTATTACGAGGACTATCACCGGGGGCGGGAACAGCAGGAGTGTCGCCTCATCGCCCGCAACCGGGCTTCGGAGCGCTGGACTCCGAAGCTATGCCAGACCTGCCCGGTGCCCCGTATCCTGCAGGCCAACGCCTGCCCCAACATGATCCTGGAGGCCCGAGTGGGACGGCGCTTCGGCCTGCTGCGCCGCGTGCAGGTCGAAGCCTTCTGCACACTGCAAATGAGCGAGGTGGCCGATCCCATGGTGGGGTGTGGTGAGTGTCATCGGCACCGACCGGGTGTTGCCATCCTGGGCCTGGATGAAAGCTAGGGGCGTCCAGACGCTGTCGGATCAAGAAAGCCGCTCCGAAGATCGGGGCAGCTTTCTAAGTAAATTGGGTATTTGTCAAGTATGTACGAAGCCCAATCCTCAGCCTTACAGTACTTTGACAGCCTATCACAAATCGGTTTCGATGCATTCGCACGTACGAAAGTCCACCAAATCGGCCTCTTGTGGATGATTTCACGCCTTCTGGAAGAGGGTTCTTGGAACTGGTTTCGAGCTTGGATCGCACTGCGAGATTCAATTATTGCATTGAGGAAGCTGTGAATTTCGTCTGAAATGCCCTCTGAAGGAAAAAAATGCGCGATTCAAAGCGCTGAAACGCATCGCCAGGACGTCAATGATTCCTGGTAGAGCTGTTGAGGGAATTATGAAAGGCTCTCTACCTTTGCAGAACTCACGGAAATCTCACTGCCTCTGAGTGCCAAAAGTGTTTCCAGAGAAAGGGAAGGGTCGCGCACAGAATGGCCCTTCCCTTTTTGTTTGTAACGTGATATAATGGCGTGCAGACAGGCAGGGGGAAGCAAACAACTTGAGCATAGCTTACGTGTATGATCCCATCTGTTTGGAGCACAACCTCATGGGCCATCCGGAGAGCAAGGAGCGGCTCGTGCGGATCATGGGACTCTTGGAGAAACAGGGGGTGCTGGAGAGGTTGGTCGCTGTGGAGGCCACACCTGTTTCGCTGGAACGCTTGGCCGGGAACCACAGCCAGAGCTATATTGACACCGTGCGGCAGATGTCCGAGAGGGGCGGGGGCCATCTAGACCTCGACACCTACATGGGCCCACGTTCCTACGAGGCAGCGCTGATGGCCGCCGGGGGGCTGGTCAACGCTGTTAAAGCAATGCTAGAAGGGGAGGTGGACAACGCCTTCGCCCTGGTGAGACCGCCGGGCCACCATGCCGTGAAGGCACGAGGCATGGGCTTCTGCATCTTCAACAACGTGGCCGTAGCCGCCCGCTACGCTCTACAGGAAAAAGGGTTGGAACGGGTGCTTATCGTTGATTTCGATGTCCACCACGGCAACGGCAGCCAGGAGGCTTTCTACGACGAATCCTGCGTCCTCTACTTCTCCACCCATCAGTACCCCTACTATCCCGGCACGGGTCACTGGCGGGAGATTGGAAGGGGGGAGGGAGAGGGCTACACAGCCAATGTCCCCCTGCCGGGAGGCGTCGGCGATAAGGGCTACGGATACATCTTCGACGAGTTCCTCTATCCTTTGGCTGAGCGTTACCGTCCTCAGCTCATTCTGGTCTCGGCTGGCTACGACGCCCATTGGGCCGACCCCTTGGCTGCTATGCAGCTTTCGATAACGGGTTACGCCAATCTGACGCGAACACTGAAAACGATGGCCGACGAGCTCTGCAAGGGCAGGCTTATCTTCACCCTGGAGGGAGGTTACGAACTCGAAGTGCTGGCCTACGCTGTGCTGAACACCTTCCACGTGTTGCTGGGTGATGAGGAGATCGAGGACCCTCTTGGGCCAGCTCCCCGCTCGGAGCGGGATGTTAGCGACCTGGTTGATCAACTCAAGGGACTGCATAGGCTAGTCTGAAGGCAACTGATTGACATTCTTTGGATCGAAAAGCTGCACAAAATGCCAAGTCGTAGATAATATTTCACTGGTAAGGAGGAGCTTGTGGAGCGAACTCTGGTCATAGTCAAGCCAGACGGGGTACAGCGGGGGTTGACCGGGGAGATCATCAGCCGCTTTGAGCGCCGGGGATTGCGCATGGCGGCCATGAAACTGATGCAAATCCCGCTGGAACTGGCCCAACAGCTCTACGCCGTCCATAAAGGCAAGCACTTCTACGAAGGGCTCATTCAGTACATAACCTCCAGCCCCGTGGTAGTGATGGTGTTAGAGGGGAAGGATGCCATCGAGATCGTCCGGAGGACCATGGGGGCAACCAACCCCGCCCAGGCTGCGCCGGGCACCATTCGCGCCGACTTAGCTCTGGAGACCGGACGCAATCTGGTGCACGGCTCCGACTCGCTGGAGACCGCCAAATATGAGGTGCCCCTTTTTTTCAACGATGATGAGATCCTTTCCTACCCCCGCGACACCGATCGCTGGATTTTCGAGTAAAGTTTGGGGATGTGATTTACCGGAGGTGCCTGGATGTGAGTACAAGCCGACTGAAACCCAGTGGAAGCTGGCAAAGGTCGGCTTCTCTGTAAAGAGGCGAGCCATGAGGGAGATAACCCGTCGTCAGTTTGTCAAGTGGTTAACGGGGCTGGGCCTTGGCACCCTGGGCGGGGGAGCGCTGCTCTCTCAACTCTCCTGTGCGAACAGCGAAGAGCCCTCCATGACCCCTACCTCGACGCCGATCCCACCGAGCCCATCTCCATACGCACATGAGGCGATGTATTACAGGCAAATCGGGGAAGGGCTGGTTCAATGCCAGCTATGCCCTAACCGTTGCACCCTCTCCGAGGGGAGCCGCAGCCCTTGCCGGGTGAGGGAGAACCGGGGGGGCAAGCTCTACACCATGGCCTACGGCAACCCCTGCGCCGTCCACAACGACCCCATCGAGAAGAAACCCTTCAGTCACTTCCTGCCTGGGAGCCTGAGCTTCTCCATCGCCACCGCCGGCTGCAACCTGCACTGCCTGTATTGCCAAAACTGGACCATCTCCCAGAAGAGGCCCGAGGAGACGGATAACCTCGACCTGCCGCCGGAAGACGTAGTCAAATATGCGCTGAAAGGGGAGAGTCAATCCATCGCCTACACCTACTCCGAGCCGAACATCTTCTACGAATACATGCTGGACACGGCTAAGGCGGCTAGGCCAAAGGGCTTGAGAAATGTGGTCATATCCAATGGCTACATCAACCCCGATCCTATGCGGGAGCTCTGCGATGCCGTGGATGCCATTAGGGTTGACCTCAAGGGCTTCACCGAGGAGTTCTACCAGAAGGTTTGCTTCGGCTCTCTCACGCCGGTACTGGAGAGCATCAAGATCATCCAAGGGGAGGGCGTCCACCTGGAGATCGTCAACCTGGTGGTGCCCACCCTAAACGACGATAAAGGAATGCTGAGGGAGATGGCCCGCTGGATCGTGGGCAACGTGGGCCCCGACGTGCCCACCCACTTCAGCCGCTTCGGTCCCATGTACAAGCTCACCAATCTGCCTCCTACCCCGGTGGAGACGCTGGAGAGGGCCCGGGCCATCGCTATGGAGGAAGGCATAAGTTACGTCTACATCGGCAACGTGCCTGGCCACCCTGCCAACAACACCTATTGTGCTCATTGCGGCAAGCTGATCATAGGCCGGATGGGCTTCTATGTGACGGAATATCACCTCGTCGAGGGGAAGTGCGAGTATTGCGGGAATCGCATTCCAGGCGTATGGGAGTAGGAAAGGCATGGGCGCTACTGAAGCCACGATCAGCGTGGGAGTCGGCGCAGTAATCTTGAACGACGATGGTCGGATCCTGTTGGTGAAGCACGTCCCCAGGAGAGGGGATTTCTGGGGCGGCCAATGGATGGTTCCTGGCGGCAACCTGGAGCCAGGGGAGACTCTGGAAGAAGGAGTAATCAGAGAAGTAGAGGAGGAGACCAACCTCAAGGTAGAGGTGCTGAGGCATGTATCTACCCTGGATAGGATCGTGAGGGAGGGCGATGAGGTGAAGATTCACGTGGTGTACGTGGATTTCCTGGCTCGTCTTGTAGGTGGGGAACTGCGCCCCGGTTCGGACGTTGGAGCAGCCCGCTGGTTTTCCAGAGGTGAAATAAAGGCCCACTGGGATGAGATCCACGTTGACACCAGGCGTCTGTTGGAAAAGATTGGTTTTGGGAAAGAATGATGAGTCAAGGGACTGTTTTTGCCTCGGGGCAGTAGACGGCTCGTCGAGCTCAAGACTAGCATCCTGAGTAGGCCGGAACAAAGTGGAGGCCGTATCGAAGGGTGCGCCCTGGATGTCTCGGGACATGGGTTGTGAAAATGGCAAAGGTTTGGGTCTATATCCTCCGTTGTGCCGATGGTTTGTATTATACCGGACGCACCACGAACTTAGAAAAACGTCTGGCAGAACATCAGTCAGGAGAGGGGAGCGGTTGGACTAGACATCGTTTGCCCGTTGAACTCGTGTTTCAACAAGAGATGCCAGATGAGAATGACGCCTTTGTGGCTGAGCAGCAGATCAAGAAGTGGTCGCGGGCTAAGAAAGAGGCGCTGATCGCTGGAGATTGCGATATGTTGCGTTGGTTGGCCAAGAAACCCAAGTTTCGCAAATAAGCCGCACCCATCGATACGCTGCTTCACTACGCCCTTCGCCAAGTGCATCCTGAGCAAAGTCGAAGGGCTCAGGGCGTAGTTCTGCAGCTACTCAGGATGCTCAGATGGCTCTGCCAACAGTGGAAAGGTGTTCTTTCGCAGGCCCTGAGGTGAGTCTATCATTACGACTTGGTTCATGAAAAGGATCGTTGTCGTAGCAATGGTGGTGCTGGTTGCAGCCTGCGCAGGTCCAACTGCTACGCCAGCTCCGACGGAGACTCCAGAGCCCACTGTGGCTCTCACCCCAACGACGATGCCCACCCCTAGCGAGGTGCGCAAACCTGCGGTGGCTGGCCAGTTCTATCCCGACGATGCTGAGCAGCTCTCAACGATGGTGGACACTTTCCTCGCCCAGGCTGAGGAGGTGGGGGGAGAGGGCCATGCCTGGTTGGAACCCATCGCCATCATCGTCCCCCATGCCGGATACATCTTCTCGGGCCAGGTGGCGGCTTATGCCTTCAAGCAGATCGAGGGAGTGAACTACCAGGCCATCGTAGTTGTGGGCACAAACCACTCCGCTCCCGGGTTCCGTCGGGTATCTATCTACGCTGAGGGCGCTTTCGAGACGCGTCTAGGACTGGTGCCTGTAGACACGGAGTTAGCCAAAGCCCTCATCGCCGCCGACGAGCGCATCGTCTTCGACCGAGGCGTGCATCGGCACGAGCATTCCATCGAGGTGGAGTTGCCGTTTCTGCAAAAGGTGTGCCCTGACCATGCTATCGTGCCTGTCATCGTCGGCGAGCCTTCTCCCGAAAACTGTGAGGCTCTCAGCGAGGCCTTGGCTCAGGTCTTGTCCGGCAAGAAGGCTCTTATCGTCGCCAGCTCCGATCTCTCCCACTACCCAAGCTACGACGACGCCCGCCGCGTGGACATGGCGACTTTGGCGGCCATCGAGGCGATGGATCCCCAGCGGCTGACCGAGACCATCAGCGAGTATATGAGCGAGGGCATCCCCAACCTTCACACCCTGTGCTGCGGCGAGGGGCCCATACGGGTGGCCATGATGGCGGCGAAGAAGCTAGGTGCAAATCAAGCTACAGTGCTCAGGTACGCCAACTCAGGAGATACGCCTTTTGGTGATTGGGATCAAGTCGTGGGCTACGGAGCGGTGATGTTCTGGAGAGGAAAAGAAAATCTGGCCGACTTTGTCATATCCGCTCCGCCCAGCCCTCTGAAGGAACTGAGCACCCTAAACTCCAATGAGAGGGATGAGCTGCTAGCCATGGCCCGTCAGACCATTGCCCAGTTTGTCGAGACGGGCACGGTACCTCGCTTTGAGGTGAGCGAGCCCAACCTTTTTCAAGAGAGGGGGTGCTTCGTAACGCTCAAGAAGCACGGCGAGCTGCGCGGCTGCATCGGTCGCCTGGTCCCTCGGAGGCCCCTCTACCTCACCATTCAAAATGTAGCCATCTCAGCGGCTATCAACGACCGCCGCTTCCTGCCGGTGACAAAGGAGGAGTTGAAGGACATCAACATCGAGATATCCGTCCTCTGGCCCCTCGAACCCATTGAAGACGTCAGCGAGATTGAGGTGGGTCGTCATGGCTTGGTGATAGTCAAAGGGCAGAATCATGGCGTGTTGTTGCCTCAGGTGGCTACAGAGGAAAACTGGGACCGGAACGAATTCCTGCGTCAAATCTGTCTTAAGGCGGGCTTGCCAGAGGATGCTTGGCAAGAGGAGGCACAGCTCTATGTGTTTACAGCGGAGGTATTTGGGGAGAAGCGCTAAACAGCCGTGGGGCATTTGGAAATAGGGTGTAACATTAGGTGCGCCCTCGCTATGGCAAGAGCGCACCTAATATCGCCTAAACATTTTGTCAGGTTAGCCGAGCATCCTGTGGTACTTGGCCTCAAGCTCTTCGCGGGTTTCCTCGTGATCCGGGTCTGGCACACAGCAATCCACAGGGCAAACCAGGGCGCACTGGGATTCATCGTAATGGCCCACGCATTCCGTGCACTTCTCGGGTTCAA
>JAUWYT010000020.1 GCA_030615705.1 Chloroflexota bacterium | reverse complement strand
CTTAAGGGTTTACTAATGTATTATACTCCATTTTATGGGCTTTGTCAAATAGCGTCAGGGAGCCAAAAAGCCCCCTGTGCGGTTAACGCAGGTGGCTTTCCTCCTTGGGTCTCGTTTCCACGAGATCACGGTGCACTCATTACCAACGGCAAGAACGAGCGGCTCACGGGCTGGTATGGAGGCGGGGCATCTACCATATTTACCCGGCAGGTGAAGGCGTATAACACTTCTAAAGTATCTTCTGTGAAAAGCACATCCTTGACGCACTCACCTGCATTAATGTCCGAAGTACTCTTAATGAGCCAGTTCTCAGAATTGTCGGCATGATTCGTGTTAGGTACCCCTGGAGGGACTCGAACCCCCGACCCACTGCTTAGAAGGCAGTTGCTCTCATCCACTGAGCTACAGGGGCACATTCTCATCTTAACCAAGGCTGACGAGCTTGTCAAACTCCCAGCCCTCCAACAATTTCTCCAACTCACCCTCGGCCACAAAGGATTCAAAGGCCCCCAGGGACGGGAAAACTCGCGTCGAAAGAAACCTAACCACCCAGTTCTCAGCCAGGGGCGAAATAGTGAGGATCGGCTTGCCGGCCCGGTAGGCCTGCCACATCTCGACGGCTGTGCCCATGCTGGCCTCAGGAAGGTAGGCGATGAGCACGTCGGCCCGCGCAGCCTCCTCGGCCAGTTCGAGCAGGGTCCGCTTAGCCTCCTCGGGCCCGTAATTCAGGCCGGCATCCGCGTGCAGCTCTATGGGGTCAATGATCTCGGCCTCGGCGAAGCGGGCCTTAATGGCCGCCCCGATGGCCACACGATAACTTTGGTCGTGAATGCCTATGTCGGCGCGGGAACCCTGCATGATGCCAGCAATGAAGAACCTCAACACTAGCTCCCAATCTCCAGAAATTCAGCCGTGCCCGCCTCGGCATCCATAAAAAGCATCTTGTGTCGCAGAAGCTGACCCCGACCCAAGAGGATCTTCAGCACCTCCTGCACTTGCCAGGAAGCTACCATCATGGGCGTGGCAGCGGGGCAACCCAACTGCACCTCAATGCCCTGCTGGGGTACACTGCCCCCACCGTAGAGGGCCCGCAATCCCTCATCGCCGGGGAAAATGGTCATCACCTGACCGAAGTAGCCGGCGATGGCTCCATGCACCATGGGAATGCCCAGCTTCTGAGCCACCTCCTGCAACATGAGGCGGCTGGGCAAACGATCGAGGGCGTCAACGACCACCTCAGCCCCCTCCAACAACCGGGGCAAGTTCTCCCTGGTGGCCTCCTCAGGGTGGACGATGACCTCGACCGCTGCATTGATCTGGGCAACCCGAGCTCGAGCCACTTCGGCCTTCAAAAGGCCCAGATCATCCTCAGCACTCAAGACCTGTCGGTTAAGGTTGTGATCAACAAACACGTCGCCATCCACGACGATCAGCCGGCCCACCCCCATACGGGCCAACCCCTCGACCACGTTTCCCCCCAACCCACCTAGTCCCACCACCGCCACCGTGGAGCGCAACAGCTTGATCTGCCCTTCCCACCCTACTGTGCCCAAGCTGCGCAGATAGCGCCGGGGCAGGATGTGGATCTCCAGAGCCGTTAACTCTACCTCCCTGGGCGAAATACCGAACTCACTGGCCAAGGCTCGAACCCGATCCAGGGTAATGGCTTTGATGCCATCCTCGGCTTTAGCCGACTCCCGAATTCGCGCCTGCAACGACCGGTCCACGCCTAACCTCACTTCAGCACGGGCCTGATGCCCTTGTAAATCTTACGGCCGCCCAGGGTACGCAGGATAACCTCCGGAGTGTACCTGCCCAGGATCTCGTGGAGCTCGATCGCGGATAGCGGCGCGTTGCCATTCGCCAGAAAGAGACGAAAGACAGCATCCGTCAAGGGAGTGCTCTCGGTGATAAAATCTGGCCTTTGGCCGCAGTGAGTGCGCAAGGACTGCCAAAGAGCATCTACCCGTGTCACCTCGGCCGTGTCGGGGTCAATCCAATCAACCTCCACGCTTCCACGGTGGTTGGTGTATATCGCCTTGCACTCAGGGCACAGATGGCTCTGCAGGTAGACGCGCAGGTCGCGCCCCCTTCTCTCCCACCAATCGAAATCAACGTGAAACTTGGTTTCTAGATCCGGTTTGATCCACCCAACCATAGCTCAGACCTGTTTTGTAGGCCTCGATTTAGAGAGCTTCCTGATCGTAGATCCAGTAGCCATCGCCCACCGCCAGGAAGCAAGCCATTTTGGCTAACCCAGCCAGGATCGGCCCTGGTGGGCAGCGTTTCCCCATGTTGATAGCGCTGTAGAGAGTCTTAACATGGACAGTGCCCTGGGGGTTGAGCTTGGCCAGCTCGGGGAAGACCTCGCACATCACTTCAGAGATGGGCTTGCCATCTTCCTCAGCTCGCATCCACAGGGAACCAATCTCAGCAGGGTCATCCTCGCCTAAGACCATCAGCTCGTCGTACTCGCAGGCGATAGCCCTCATCTGCATAGCGAACGCCAGTCTTCCCTCCGCAACCGTAGCCACTCGGATCCATTCGCGTTTCTTACGGCAGGGGAGGTAATCCACGACAATGGTCAGAGGATCACCGGTTCTCTCCAGCTTAATGTAAGCCCCCACGGGTATATCGTACTTCTCATACCACCCTTTGAGGCCATAGACATACTTGTGTTGGGGAACAACCCAGCCTGGCATCTGCTCGCCCGTCCGGCCATCTATGAGGGCAATCATCATACGCTCGGTATGTCCCTTTGGAAAAAGGCTCTCAGTCTTGCTTGTCAAAGGGATAGTGCCTACCCGGCGGTGGGGATAGTTAAGGACGATGGTGGCACTGGAAATCTCCTCGTTCGACGGCTCGACTGAGCCCCGCCCTGAGCGGGACGAAGGGCTCTCCGAAGTCTGAGGCTCACGAACGTCCTCTTCGCTGGGAACGGCCAGCTCCTTCATCTCATCGTCAATCTCCATCTCCCAGCGAAGCAATTCCCCCCCGAGGCTCGCCCTATCGTATGGCTCCGGAGTGTAGTGCAAGCGCGGTGGCAGATAAACGATCTCAGGGGGCTCCAAACGTCGCAGGAACCAAAGGCTCTGATCATCGTTGCCTACGTCATCAAAACGCTCGTCCTGGACCAGGGCGTAGTTGAGGGAGAAAACCTGAGCAGCCGGGGCGATCTCAGTCGGTAGGTCCAGCTCTCGGAGCAATTCCTGAGCGGGGAGCGACATACCCTTAACGTCAAGCATGGCCTCGGCGATGTTCAGGTGTCCTTCGTGGACCTCGGCTAACAAACCTTTCAGGAGCCATTCGCCGCGGAAGCTCACAAAATCACCGCTGAGTTGTAAACGCTCCAGCAGTTCCCGCTGGACATCCGAACCATATTGATCGTAGAGTTCAATCGGTGCCAGTAGCCCCTCGCCTTCCAGCAACTCTTCTTCCCCGCGATTCAGCTTGTGAGGGTAGCCAAGCTTCGAGGCAAACTCCTTTGTCTCCTCCTCGCCCTCGAAGCGCACCTGGATGACCTCGAAGTCGCCATATTTTGGGTTGCAGCCCGGCCGCACGCCAACGACGGAGCCCAAAGCATAACCGAGGGCAGGAAAGACAACCTGCTCTCCCACTTCGTAGCTCTCCTTCGGTTGAAAGGGAGTCCCTTTAGCCAACTCCCTTTTTAAGAGAGCTTCCTCTCTTTCACAGCGACTTCTCATTAAGGCCAAAGTGAGATCGTCACTGGTACGAGGCCTGTTGTCGTCCTCCAAGAACAATCCGTACAGGTAATCGAGATCCCGGTCGTCAACGGCGAGTTCCTGCCAATATGCCGGCGTCTGGGTCTCTCTTACGATCATTAGAAAGTCCTCCTGGGTTCTATGATATCGAGACTAATTATACCAGTTTTCCCCTGCCTTGACAAATAGCTCTTGCCGTCAAGCAGGCTCAGCACCACATCCCCTTGTTGACTAATTCCGAAGATTGTGGCATACTTCTTGTGCAGATCGAGACTGAAGAAATGCTCGTTCATTTTCGCACTTCTCCTTTCGTGGAGTGGTGAGGGAGACAGGGGAAACATAGTGGCAGGTCACAAAAGGGTGGATAGGCCTGGGCTGGCCACGGTTTACACCGCCTTCGGACAACTGGAAGCCCTGGTCATCAAAACCAAGCTAGAAAGCGCCGGCATCCCTGCTCTGCTAAACTATGAGAGCGCCGGTGTCGTCTTGGGCATCACCGTGGATGGCCTGGGTGAGGTGCGGGTGATGGTCCCGCAAGCCTTGGCCCAGGAGGCAGAAGAGCTCCTGAGCCAGCCACCGGATTGGCCGCCAGACGTTCGTGAGCCTCAGTCGAACGAAGAAGAAGCAAACTAGCCTGTCAATCAAATTCCTGCACAAACGGCGAGAGATTAACCACAAAGACACAAAGGCACAAAGAAAAGATTGAAAAACTTGGTGCCTTGGTGTCTTGGTGGTTTTTATGAGATTTGAAGCTTGCTTGATTCCGGCTTGTCCGGGTTGGGAGGACATTTTGAGAACATCGAGATTTACGATTTTCGTGATCTTGATAGTTGTCATGTTCGCTTTGTTATACAAGCTAGACGACTACAGAACCTATCAGAATCGGACTCCCCAAGGGGTTTCACTAGCGAGCATCTCCGTGGGGGGGAAATGGGAGGAGGAGGCACTGGGACTCCTGGGAGAAGCTTTTTCAGAGCCAGTAAAGCTGAACTATCTAAACGAGAGCCTTCTCCTTCATCCCCAGGATGTCGGCTTTCAATTGAAGGCCAACAGGATGCTGGAGGAAGTGAACAGACTAAAGACGGAGACCAGTCTTTGGCAGGGCTTTGCCGATTACATCCTGAGCGCCGAGCCACAGCCGGTGGACATCCCCCTCCAGGCCAGTTACGACGAGGAGCGGCTGAAGGACTTCCTGGCCGACATCGCCGAGGAATACGACCATCCGCTGCGGGAGCCATACGCTCACGCCGATACTATGACCTTTGTGCCTGGCCGGCCCGAGGAGCGACTCGACATCGAGGCCTGTCTACCGCTGGTCGTCGGCGCGCTGAACTCGGCCACCGACCGTGAGGTGGATCTGGCGGTGAACGTGGGCCCGCCCCCGCCCGAGCCTGGCCTGTGGATGATGGGACAGATGATCGAGGGAATCCTGGCAGACTTCCCCGGCTTCTACAGTATCTATATCAAGAATCTGGCTACGGGCGAGGAGTTCGCCGACGACGCCGACGTGGCCTACGCCGGCATGAGCATCCTCAAGATCGCCATCATGGTGGAGGCCTACCATCACCTGGACGGCCCACCCGACGTGGACACCACCAAGATCCTGACCGAGACCATGACCCTCAGCGGGAACTTCACCGCCAACCTTCTACTGCGCTACACCATCGGCGACGGCGACGCCTACGAGGGCGTGCGTCGCTTGAACGAATCCGTGCGCTACCTGGGCCTGGTCAACACCTTCATGGCTACCCCCTACGACGAGGACGTTCTGCCTCAGCACATCAGCACCCCGGCCAATCAGCGCACGGACGTCGACACCAACCCCGACCCCTTCATGCAGACCACCCCGAAGGACATAGGCCGCCTGCTGGAGATGATCTACCAGTGTGCCAGTGGTGGCGGCACGCTCATCGCCGCCTATCCCAACGAGCTGACCCCAGACGAGTGCCAGGCCATGCTCGACATTATGTCACAGAACCACATCGGCGCGCTCATCGAGGCTGGGATGCCGGAGGGGACGCGGGTGGCCCACAAACACGGCTGGGTGGGGGACACCCACGGCGACGCGGGGATCGTCTTCACGCTGGGTGGTGACTACGTGCTGTCCGTCTACCTGTACCACAAGGATTGGCTGGAGTGGGATATCAGTTCCCCGCTCATCGCCCACATCTCCGAGGCGACCTACAATTATTTCAACCGTTGACAGTATGACGAGCAATCACGCTGCAAGCCTGCAGGTTTGCAAGTTTGCGTGGATCTCTATCGCCCTGGCCTTGACTGTGGCTCTCATCTCCGGATGCGCTGTGGCGACGCCGTCACCAACGCCGACACCCACCCGTGCTGCCACCGCGACGCCGACTCAGACAGCAACACCCACAGTCACGTCCACTCGTACCAAGACGCCCACCCCGCGCCCGACGGCGACACCCACACCCACCCGCACCGCCACCGCAACGCCTACCCCCCGCCCGACGGCAACGCCTACTCCCACGCCTGTGCCCAGTCCCACGCACGTGACCATCGGCCAATCGGTCGAGGGACGCCCCATCAAGACCTACCGCTTCGGCGACGGGCGCTATAAGGTGGTGCTGGTGAGCGACATTCACGGCGGCTGGGAGGCCAACACCTACGAACTGGCGCAGGAGTTGCTGGCCCATTTCCAGGCCCATCCCAAGGACGTGCCCGGCAACGTCAGCCTGTGGATCATCCCCACCCTGAACCCCGATGGCCTGGCCGCCGACACGCGACTCAACGCTCGTGGGGTGGACCTCAACCGCAACGCAGGCACCGACCTGGACGGTTGCGCCGGCAACGATTGGAGCCCGACGACCTACACCAGCGATGGCCCGCAGCCCGGCGCGGGGGGAGCGTATCCCTTCTCCGAACCGGAGGCGCGGGCGGCGCGCGATTTCCTGGCCGATGCCCACGTCGCGGTCTTCTACCACAGCAGTGCTGGTGCCGTGTTCGCCGGCGGCTGCCGGGACAACGCCCCATCGCTGCGTCTGGCGGCGGCGCTGGCGGCAGGCACCGGCTACGACTCCCCCGAGGGGGGCTGGACGTCCTATCCCATCACCGGCGGTTTCACCGACTACCTGACCGACCTGGGCATCGCCGCCGCTGAGGTGGAACTGACCAACCACGAGGACACCGAGTTCGAGCGCAACCTGGAGGGCGTACGGGCGGTGTTGGTGGCGGTGGAGAACATCATCACCGCCCGCTTCGAAGACGCGCCTGGCGACGCACACTGGCTCGACGAACACAGCGTGACCGCCTACCGCTACCCGGCGGGGACCTTCCCCCATCCCGTGAGCCTGGCCGTGGATGGAGACACTCTGTATGTGGTGGACAGTGGCCGGCTGGTGCGGCTGACTGTGGGTGCGGCGGAACTGCCGGTCGTGATGGCCGCGCCCGGCGATGCCGTGGGCGGCCTGACGGTTCAGGAGTTGTCTGAGGTGGCGCTGTCGCCGGATGGGTCGCTCCTGGTTGTGGACCGGTCCGGCGAGGTGATCCGCTACGATGTCACAGATGAGACCTGGCATCGTCTGGATTGGGAGGCCGTGGCTGGCACTGGCGGTGCTCACGTCACCGCCGTCGCCGCGGACGAAGACGCAACGTACTTCCTCGACACCAACGCCGGGCGGGTGTGGCGTCTGACCGGCGGTCGGGCTGTGGTCGTGGCCGAGTTCCAGAGCAGCCGGGGGGTGGACCTGGCAGTGGACGGAGAGAATATGTACGTCCTCCTCCGCGAGTGGCCCGGCCGCCGGCCGGAGGTGGTCAACTACCGTGCCCCGGGCTGGGAGAAAGCCTGGGTCCTGTCGAGTGGTCTGGACTACCCCTCAGCCCTGTGTGCCGTCGCCGACGGACTGCTGTACGTCTTGGACAGCAACGACCGCCGCGTGCTGGCCCTGGATACCGAGACGGGCGAGACGCGCCGGGTGTACACCTTCATTGACCGCGACGTGACCCTGCGCGGCTGCTGGCCGGTGGACGGCGGTTTACTCCTGGTGGGGCCAGATGTGGTGTATCGCACTCCGGCGGCGGGAGAGGGCTTCGCCCTCCGGCTCAAAGGCTCAGCCGAAGGAGTGGCTGCGCCGCCAGTATCCGAAGTCGCTTGGGATCGCCTGCGCGGGCTGAGGATGCCCATTGCCAGCATGGGCCTGCCGCAGCGGTTGAACTCGCTGCCCGGCGCGCCGCGCCACTACCGTTACGGTGTACATCAAGGGATAGACCTCTACGCCTGGCCCGGCGGGATTAAGGTCACCACCAGCACTGAGGTGCGGGCTGCGCGCGACGGCGTCGTCATCCGCGCCGATTGGGACTACGTGAATCCCACCAAGTCGCAGATGGACAACTGGCTGGCTACATGTCGCGAGGAGGGATACACCCCCGAGGACGCGCTGGACGGCTTCCGTGGGCGACAGGTGTGGCTGAACCACGGCGATGGGCTCATCACCCGCTACGCCCATCTAAGCCGCATCGCCGCCGGGCTGAAGGTTGGCGACTGGGTGGCTCGGGGCCAGGTCATCGGCACAGTGGGCAACTCCGGCACACCCCAGTCACTGTACGATGCCGACGGTGAGATACACCTGCATTTCGAGATCTGGTTGGATGGCCGGTATGTGGGGCAATACCTGTCCACCGTCGAGATACGGCGGCTGTTGTCGCGGGTGCTGAGGTAAAAAGATGTCGGCTGAAGAATCTCCGATGATGTCCGAAGAGACTCAATCATCGCCCGTGCATCGCCTGTGGTGGCTGATAGCCGTGGCGGTGGTGCTCATCGCGGCGCTCATCGGTGCGGGGGTGTTCGTTACCCACCGCTGGAACGCCTACCAGGACTACATGGCTCACATCCGGCCTGGGGTGACCATCAACGGCCTGGACGTGGGCGGGATGACGCGCGAGAAGGCCCGGGCCCTGGTGCACAAGGAATGGGTTGAGCCGCTGTCCCAGCCCATCGAGCTTCCCTACCTCGACTGCAGTCAGAAGCTCGACCCGGCCGCCGGGGGCTTCGCCGTGCTTGCGGAGGCCATGGTGGACGAAGCCTCCGCCGTCGGCTCGGACACCCGCTTCAATGATTTCCTCCTCCACACTCCGTTGCCCTTCGACGTGGACGTGGCCTTGCAGACCACCTTCGACCGAGCCCTGCTGGCTGACTTCGTGGATGATCTTGCAGAGACCGTTGATCTGCCTGTGCGGGAGCATCGCCTCAGCGAGGAGGACCTGGCCTTCTATCCCGGCCAGGTGGGGTTCGAGCTTGACCGTGATGAGGCTGTGGATATGATCGCCGCAGCCCTGACCGACCGAGAGACGCGCCCCGTCACGCTGCCAGTTGCCGTTCTCGAGGTTACGCCACTCAACGAGGCTTCCCTGCGTTCTGAGTTGGAGGGCATCGCCGCAGACGTTGATCTTCCGGTGCGGGAGCATCGCCTCAGCAAAGAGGAGCTGGCCTTCTACCCCGGCGAGCCGGGGTTAGAGCTCGACCGCGATGAGGCTGTGGAGAGGATCGCCGTTGCTCTGTCCGACCCAGAGGCACGCCCCGTCACGCTGCCAGTTGCCGTCGTCGAAGTTACGCCCCTCAACGAGGCCGCCCTGCGTTCTGAGCTGGAGGGTATCGCCAGCGTCTTTGATGTCCCGCCAGAGCCGGCCCGGGTGCTGACCACCACCCTGGAACCCGACCCGCGCTGGCTCCCGTCGTGGACGCCGGCCGACGCCGACCTGACTATCTACGACTTCGAGCCGGGGCGGATAGGCCAGGCGCTGGACGTGGCAGCCTCATTAACGGCCATTACCACCGCCTTGGCCTCCGATGGAACTCAGCCTTGTCCTGAGCCCTTTGTCCCTGGGGCCAAAGGACCAGGGGCCTGTCGAAGGGCTGTCTCCCTGGCCATCACCGACGTGGCCCCGGCGCCGCTCACCCTGTCCGACCTCAAGCCGCTGCTGCTCGACATCAGCAGTGACTTCAGCGGCACGACCGGCCTTTACATCCAGGACCTCTCCACCGGCGAGGAGCTCACCCACAACATCCACGTAGTATACGCCGGGACGAGCCTGCTCAAGACTGGCATCCTGGTCACCGCTTACCGCACCTGGGACGGCGATCTACCCGATGATATCCAGCTCAGCGTCTCCTACATGATCTCCGAGAGCATCAACGCCGCCTCCAACCTGGTGCTGATGGGCATCGGCGAGGGCGATGCGACGGAGGGGGTTAAGCGAGTCAACGAGACTTTCCGCGACCTGGGTCTGGCCCGCACCTTCATGCGCCAGCCCTATTATGTCGAGGGCGGGACGCATTGGCCGTACATCCCCAAACCAGAACTGCCCGAGGTGGATGTGCCCGCCGCCGAGGCCGCCATTGACACCCGCCCCGACACCATGATGCAGACCCGGCTGGCTGACCTGGCCGTGCTGTGGAAGGCCATTTATCAGGGATGCCAGGGTGAGGGTGAGCTGCTGGCAGCCTACGACAACCTGTCCGCCGAGGATTGCTGCGAGATGCTGGATTGGCTGAAGACCAATCCCCTGCGCAGTGTCATCGGAGCCAGCGTCCCGCCGGAAGTGCCTATCGCCCACAAACACGGCTGGGTGAGCGATACCCGCTCCGACGTGGGGATCGTTTTCATCCCGCAGGGCGACTACCTGTTCGGGTTGTTCTTGTGGGAAGATACGGACTGGATCAACTGGGATCGCTGCTTCCCCATCTTCCGCCGCCTGTCGGCCACAGTCTACAATTACTTCACGAAAAGTGGTACCCTTCCGCGTGTCTCCCCCTCTCCCCCTCCCCGTGTCACCCCGTCTCCCACTCCTCTGGCTCCCCGGATCTTGGTTGTTGAACACGCCGAAGAGCGGGCCGCCGGGGTCTCCGATTACCTGACCCGCCTGGGGCTGCCTTTCGACCGCCTTGAGATATACGCTGGGGATTCCCTGCCGCCGCCTGACTGGGGGCAGATCGTCATTCTCTCAGGCGGCCCCATGTCGCCCCACGACCTAGACGATCCCGCCTATCCCTTCCTGCGCACTGAGGCCGATTTCCTGCGCCAGGCCCTGGAGCTTAAGGTGCCCATCCTGGGCCTGTGCCTGGGCCACCAACTGCTGGCCGATCTCCTGGGCGGTGAGGTGGACGTCGGCCAGCAGGAGGTAGGCTGGCTCCCCCTGCAGCTCAGCGAGGCCGGGACAAAGGACCCTCTCTTTGACGGGGTGCCGCAGGAGTTCTTCCCCTTCCACTACCACATTGAGCAGGTGGTAACCCTACCGCCGGAAGCGCTAGTGCTGGCCTCGTCACCCCTCTGCCCGGTACAGGCTTTCCGCTATGGCCAGGCTCCCGTGTGGGGCGTGCAGTTCCATCCAGAGATCAACCCGCAGCGGGGAGAGAGCATCCTGCGCTCCAGCTCTCGTCTCTCCCTGCCTTCGGATGAGATCGCTCCTATGATCGAACGCGGCTATCAGGTCTACAGCGACGCCAGCGAACGCATCCTTTACAACTTCTTTCGCGCTGCCTTTGCCTACTACGAAGCCGACGCAGCTTTCCCGCCTCCTCCTCTGCGCCCTCTGGCCTTCCGCGAGCGGTGGCGTTTCCAGACCTGGGGCACGGTCACCGACCTGGCCGTGGCCGACCTGAACGGGGATGACCGCCCTGAGGTCCTGATAACCTCCCTGGACAAATACGCCTACGCTGCCGACGCAGCGGGCCAGCCTCTCTGGAAACACCCCACCCGGGGCAGCGTCTACGCCCTGCAGCTGGCCGATCT
>JAUWYT010000236.1 GCA_030615705.1 Chloroflexota bacterium | reverse complement strand
GCGCTATCCAGACTGCCAGTGGGTTCGTCGGCCAGCAGGAGCGGCGGATCATTGACCAGGGCCCGGGCCACGGCCACCCGTCCCTGCTCACCGCCGGAGAGTTGCCCCGGCAGCCGACGTTCCTTGCCGGCCAGCCCCATGCGCGCCAGCATCTCCGTGGCCAGGCGTACCTTTTCCTGCCGACTCAGCCGGGCCACAGCCAGGGGCAGCATCACGTTCTCCAGAGCGGTCAGATAGGGGATGAGCTGGAGTTGCTGGAAGAGGAACCCCACGTACTCGTGGCGAAAGTCAGCCTGCCATTCCAGAGACAGGCTATAAACGTCTATGTCGTCAATGATGACGGTACCGGCCGTAGGCGGATTCATGGCTCCCAGAACCGTGAGCAGCGTGCTCTTGCCCGAGCCGGACGGCCCCACCAGGCCCACGAACTCGCCCTCATCCACAGTCAACATGACGCCCTTCAAAGCCGTTACCGGCATGCCGTCTGCATTGTATACCTTGGTCACATCGCGTAGCTGAATCATGGTCTCCTCCTACAATGACCGCAAAGCTGTGCAGGGGTCCAACCGGGCTGCGCGGATGGCCGGGTACAGGCTAGCCAGTAGCCCCACCAGCACGGCGGCCCCGATGGATCCCAGGGCCAGCCATGGATTCCAGACCACCGGTGCATCTACCTGGGCAAAGACCGGGGCCAACAAGGTCACTGCTACCATGCCGCCAAGCCACCCCAACAGGCCGCCCACGATGCTCAGGGCGGTGGCTTCGGTGAGGATGATGTGCACGATGTGGATCTGGCGAAAGCCTATGGCCCGGAACACGCCGATTTCTGCCCGTCGCTCAGCCACGGCTCCCAGCATAGTGGTGAACACCACCAGGGCACCAATGGCCAGCACCACCGCCGACAGGGCCCAGGCGAACCGTCCCAGTTGGCGCACCGTCTCCATGCGCAGGGTTACGGCCTGACGCAGGGCAGTGACCCGGGCCTGGGGCAGCGCCTCGCCGATCTGGGCCACCATGTCCTCGATGGGGCAGGCGATACACAGGGCGCTCACTTCGATGAGGCTTATCGCTTCAGGTCGGCCCAACAGCGTCTGGGCCGCTCCCAGGTCAATGAACAGCATGTCATCGTCGGCGGAACCGTTCTCAGCCAGGATTCCCGCCACCTGGAAATACTGATCGGAGGCTGCAGGGTTTTCACCGGCAGTCAGGGCGGTAGTTTTGCTGGTAGTTTGCTGCGGCGGGGAAGAGGCCCGGATCACGACATTGCTTCCCGGCCTCAAGGCCAGCGATTCCGCCAGCCGCATGCCAGCCACGATTTGATCGGGAGTCTGGGGGGGTGTGCCCTGGATGTCCCACCAGCCCTTTAGTCGCAGTTCCTCCTCGAAGTCCACCCCGGCCACCAGAGTGGGTTGACCCTGCACGTCCATGACCCCCAGCAGCTTGGGGGCCGCCACGCTGATGTTGCGGGCGTTGGGGATGGTCCGGATGCGCCGGGCGTCAGCCATGGTAAGCTGACCCACGTCATAGGCCGCTGACGAAACCGTGAGGCCGCCGTAGCTCAGGGTGAGGGCCTGGGCCTTGGGGACCACTATGATGTTCGCGCCATATTGATCGAGCTTAGCTGCCACGTCGCTCTGCATGGTCTCCGTGATGGCCAGCAGGGCCACTGCCGTGGCCACGCCGATGGTCAGTCCCAGCACCACCAAGGCCGCTTTACCCAGGCGGCGGCGCACGTTGTTCCAGGCAATATCCGTTAGTCGCATGGGGTTCCCTCGCTTAGAAGTAGCCGGTGCCGGCGGCGATGTCGGTGCTGCGAATCACCAGGTCGGTTCCCGCTACCGTCCGCTCCAGCGGGGCCGGGTTGCAGCCTCCTCGGAGCTCGTTGATCTTGACCGACGGGAACTGTTGCCCACAGTTGTTGCAGATCATCAGATCGCCCTGCTGGTGATAGCCCTTGCGCGCCCCGAAACAGACGTCACAGGCGTCGAAGGCAGCCCGCACCACGCCATCGCTGCTCTTGAGGACGAAGAAGTCAATGGATTTGCCGGCATCAACGAGGCTGTAGTAGTGCGCCTGACCGTCGTCGAAGGTGGTCAAGGGCCAGCGGATCATGTCGTCGGCAGCCTGTACCGCGGTGTAGCGAGTCTGGACGCTGGCCGAACTCGCGGCGGAAACAGGATTGGAGTTGACCATCCCCCCGCTCGTGCCGCTGGCTTGGTCAGCCCTCTGGTTCATCGTGCGCAGTATCCCGCTCACGATCAGCACCACGGCCAGGACCGCCACAACTCCTCCGACGATCAAGGGGATGCGATTTGTTTGGGCTTTTGCCGGTGACCTGGCCGGCACTTTGAAGCGGGACTGCTTTGCTTGTCGGGTAGCTCGTTTGCTGGATTTTCTCTTGCTCATAGGTTTACCTCCTTCCCTGATTGAATCTTATTTGGAGCCGTTCAGCAACTCATATTCCCCCTCTAGCATCTGCTCGTTGCAGCGACAGGCTGCGATAGCTTCATCGAGGATGCACCATTCCTCGCTCGAGACTTCGCCTTTCATTTGGCTCAGGCAAGTATGCTGGTGGGCAGTCAGCTCAATGGCTTTATTAAGCAGTGGTTCAGCTTCCGGCATAGGCAATGTGCAGATCATCTTTATCGCCAAGTCGGTCTCCTCCAGCATTGACATCAAGATGGCATCATCAAGCGATTGACAGCAGCTCATTAGTCCCATGATCTCATTCAACCGTCGTTCGGCGAAGGAGAGATGCAGTTGCGCTTTGCCGCCAGGGCTGAAGGTGAGAAGAAGTTGCACTCGCTCGGTGGTCCGCTTGACTGGATAGAGGGGGTTGTGGGGCAGGCTATCAGCCGAGGCAGCCACGGTGCCGAAGCCAATCAACGCCACTGCGATTATCACAGCCAGCACCTGTGTAAATGCCAGCGAGACCCTCTGGCCAGCTAGCCAGCCAGGGAATAGGCCGCCTCGTCGGGCCTCCTCCTTCTTGAGTATAGCGGCCTCTCGCACCCGTGTCTGGGTAGCCCTCAAGGCTCTCGGATGCGGCTCAGGGCAAGGCAGGGCCTTGATCTCCCTGGCCAGGCGCAGCAGGGGCTCCAGTTGGGGGAGATCGTCAGGATGCTGAGTCAGGGATTCTTCTGCCTCCTTATCCCCTGCGAATAGCTGGGTTAAGCGCTCGTCCAAGACATTGTCGAGATCCTCTTTCATAATGAGTCACCCCCTTCTCCCTTCAGGATGCGGCGTAGGGAGGCAAGGCCACGGTGTTGGAGGGATTTAATTGCTCCCTCGGATTTGCCAAGAATCTGGGCTGTCTCGGCGTTGCTCAAGCCCTCGATGAATCTGAGGATTATCACCTGCTGTTGCTCGCCCGTCAGTTTTAGAATGGCCTGTTGTAATCGTTCCTGGGTGAGCCTTATCTCAACGGGAACCTCCGGCCCGACGTGCGCAGGCAAGTATCTCTCATCCAGGGGCAGATGATTGCGCACTGCCTGGCGGCGGTGATGGTCAACCACGCTATTGTTGGCAATGCGAAAGAGCCAAGCAAGGAAAGATTTCTCTCCACGCGAGCGGCAGGAGCGGATCGCCTCTACCATTTTCAAAAAGACATCATTGGTGAGATCCTCGGCGTCCTGGACATTGCTGACCCGATAGTAAATATAGCTATAGACATCTCTGTAATAGAGCTCGCAAAGTTTAGCTAATGCCTGATGCTCGTAGCGCTTAGCTCTCTCAACAAGGGTTAACGTATCGCTCTTTTTCGGCAAAAGATGACTCCTTGCCAATAGTATAGACGCACCAATCGTCAAAAAGATACGGGCAAATATCGGTCGGCTC
>JAUWYT010000267.1 GCA_030615705.1 Chloroflexota bacterium | reverse complement strand
TGCTCCCCCACAAACTCGTAGACAAAGGCGGGGCCAGCATCCTTGAGTCCGGAGAAGGTGCGCTTGAGGTCTTCCATAAGCCCCATCAGCTAACCTCATCCGCTGAGAAACCCTTGCCGCAGGACTTGCAGATAAAGGGGTAGTCTTCCGGCCCGCCTGTGGCAAGTTCGCCGCCGCACTCAACGCACGTTGGGTTCTTCTGGGTGAGTTCGGCCTTTTCCTCAACTTCCTCCCGCTCAGTGCGTCGGCTGACGGCATCCAGGGCACGGCTTCCGGCGTCGGCGAGTTTGGTGATACCATCCGCCATAGTTTCCTTTGTCTTTTGGCCGGACTCCTCATGCTTTTCCCTCCGGCGATCCTCGCGGTCGAGGCGCCTTTGCGCCGTGCGAAATGCCTCCCACTCCTTCTCGCGCTTTTCTATGAACTCGGCTACCTTGAGTTGGGCATCGAGGCTCCCCCCCAGGTTGGTCAAAAAATTGGCGCCCTCCGGCTTCTTCCTCATCTCCCTGAGTGTATCCTCATCCAGCCCGACCGCCTTCATGTACTGTTGGGCTATGTCAACCCATTGCTTGAAGGTTGCCGCTGCCTCCTGGACGGGGTTTGTCGGGTGCCCTCCGCCACCAGGGGGTCCGCCCCCGGGGGCTGGAGGCGCAGCAGCCTTCGCTCGCCACGATTTGACCTCCTCCCGCAGGTCATCAAAGTAGCTCTTCACGATGTGGCCCTCGAGACCTGACGGCTGGCCGGGCAAAGCGCCAGGGGCTGTTGTTGCACCAGGGGCTGTTGTTGGCTGCAAGGCCTGGAGGGCGAGAGCGTAGGCTCTCTGGGGCGGGACACCGCCCTCGATGAACTTCTGGATCAGCCCGCCCACCACCTGGCCATGCTCATCCGGGGAGAGCTTGGGACCCGCGTCTTCCTGGTGCTTTGATCTGGCATCCCGCTGCCTGGCCTCGGCCTCGTCACGCCTGGCCCCGTCCTCCGCCAGCGCAGCGTCGGTCTTGGCCTTGCCGCGCAGCTCCTCGGGTGAAAGTTCATCGTTGTACATTTCAGCAGCCCTGCCCCATGGCCCCTTAATCGGCTCCGCCTGGTTGCCCGGATTCGCCCCCGGTGCCCTCAGATTGAGTCGCTTTGCTGCCCGAACCAGCGGGTTCTCTTCCACTTTCTACCTCCCTCTCTAGCATTCTAGCTGCGCTCATTACCTGCGGCAAGTGCCATCCATCAGGCTCACTCACATCCAGCTCGGGCTCCATCTCCAGGGCCCACCCCGGGGGATGGAGTCGGAAGGCGCGCTTCACGAAGTCACAGCACAAATAGATGAAATCGTCGAGGCTGACACTGCGGCACTCAGGTATCTGCTCCGAGGCAGCCTGGTGCATGAGCTTGATCCAGGGGCTGAGCTTTGCCGTCCACTGCTGACCCCTGGCGGCAATGGACGGGTCCTCCGTCTCGCCTGCCTTACCTGCATCTACCAGAATTCTTTGAATCGTGCTTTTCGGGATGCCCGTCTTGTCCGAGATTCGCCTCATGCTGAGGCCCTCTTCCCGAAGTTGCAGCACCTGGGGCTCTTTTGGGTGGCTCATGGTGGCCTTCCCTCCTCTTTAGGCCTGTCCAACCGTCCAACTATGGACAACATAGGTTTTTGGACGTCCATGGACAGTGACCAGCTTCGCCTTTGGGCAGGTGTCCAGCTTCCGTCCATGGACACCTTTGGACGTGTCCAGCTTCCGTCCAGGGGCGTCCATGGACACCTTTGGACAGGTGTCCAGCTTCACCTTTCATTATAGCACTAATTGACAGGAGAAGGGAACCAGGCTAGAATGGAGATGCGCGTGGGCAAGGCCTTGCCTACGCATATTCTTTTTTGGTGAGGGCTCTCTATGACAGGCAACGATCTGGCAGCTTATGTGCAGGCAGCGCGGAGCACTTTCAACCTGCTCAGGAACCTCACCCGCAACAGAGAGCCGGAGGAGCCGGGAGCGCCGCAGCCCCCCGATCTCTCAGAGGACATCCGCCGGCTGAGGGATGACCTGGTGGCCTCGGGAGCCACTGAGAGCCTCAACACAGCCCCTGTTCTTGAAAATCCGCCCCCTACATCGTCCGGGGGCACCGTCGTCCGACCTGGTGTGGACGCCGAGCGCCTGGCCTGGCAGGACGGCATCATCCGCGGCGAGCTCTGGCTCCTCGAGGGGCACCTGAAGAACAACTGCATTGGCTGTGGGGAGGATATAAGCTGTTGCTGGAAGCATAGCACCAACAGCATAGACGTGGCCAGGGAAACCATGTCCATGACCACCGATCCGCTGTATCCCGAGACCGTTGAACTCGCGGAGCGCATCAAGCCTTTTGTTCACCCCGATGACGTGAGGGCAGCGAAATATGTGGATAAGTACCCCGCCTTTGTGATCCAGGTAAGCGAGATCAGGACACGGTTCGAGGCCAGAGTGATGGCGAATGCTCGCTCGGAGATCACGCTGGAGGAGGCCAAGGCCGAGGCAGCGAGGATTGCTGCGGAAAGGGTGCAGAAGCAATGGGAATCGACAGAGAAGACATAGAGAGAATCGCGAAGGCAACCGCCGATGAGGTGGTACACCAATTAAAAGGCAATCCCTACAGAGAGCACCTGTATGCCGAATGCTCTTGTGGGCAAGCGGCAACACTATTGGCAAGCTCCGTCTACCACGCTTATCTTGATTCCGAAAAGGATCAGCCGGTCAGCGCAATGACCGAAAGTATGTTGCAAATGGGATTTCGGAACATCGAACATGCCTGCCCGGCAGATATGGCGAGAGTAGAGGATGTAGTTTACAGGTTAAAGCAAGGGGAGAAAGTGAGCGACCTAGACGTTACCAAGCTTCTTGACTTTATGTACGCTGCGTTCAGCGATTGTATGAAGGAAGCCAGAAAAGACCGACTACAGGAGATCTGACATGGCACTTACACCGGAAGAGATAAGGGAAATTGCCGTCGCCACCGCTGACGAGTTCGCTGCCAGATTACGCCAGCATGCGGTTGGCTCTGGGACCTCTAACCCGCATCCGACGCCACCCGACCAAACAGAAGTAATCGTAACAGCAAAGCTCAACCCCAGGTTCCCTACAGCGGAGCACCCGCAGCGCCGATTCGACAAGGAGCTGACCGAACCGCCATGGAGAGACGCCATTGGGGCTACAATCAAGCTTGACGACCCGGTTTGGGAGCTTCTCGGCTGGCCCAAGCAATTGAGGGTCGCCATCAGCCCTGCTTAGATGTATGAGCCATGGATTGGAAAAAAGGGGGATCAAGGCGTGATGGTCAGCGTATGCCCCAACTGTGGCGGTAAACTCGATGAACACGGCTGCTGCCCTAAGTGTGGAATATGCGTCCTGAAAGGAGAAGGAGATGGCACTGACT
>JAUWYT010000186.1 GCA_030615705.1 Chloroflexota bacterium | reverse complement strand
ACCGCCACAGAGATCAGGATCACCCAACCCCATATGCCTTGGAAAGAGTGGTATGCCTTGGCGAAAGTCGCAGCAACTGATCCTTCTCTAGATCTAGCAGTGCTAGAATTCGAGTGTCGTCAAGAGGTCCCTTCTCTTTCCTTCGGGGATCCATCTCGGCTTCGTCCTGGGGAAGAAATATACTTGATAGGTCACGAAATCTTCCCCGATGGGGTCGGGCTACTTTACCCCCGCGATGCGGAAATCGTCGGAGATTTCCCTCCGCAAAGCCCGTTTTTTGGGGTAACTCCTCCAGTCATTCGGGGGTTTAGTGGAGGAGGGGTGTTCAATCAACAAAATGAACTGGTGGGGATTGCCATCAAGGATTACATTCTGTTTGACACTATCAAAGAGGGTGGTCGGATATACAAGATCGTAAAACAAGGCACAATTGTCATAAGAATAGATAAGGCCATCCACCTCTTGAAAAAAGCACAATAGCCAGAGCCGAGGTTTGATGACATTTTACGTGTACTTTGGCGGGGAAGACGGCGCCCGCATTACTGTACCTTTGTAGGATAAACCAAGATAAGTGCGGCCACTGCGGGACGTGCCAGGAGGTCATTTTCTGCCCCAGTCCTGGGGCCTGCATCGTCTGCCGGGGCTGCCCATATCATGCGAGGGAGCTCGTCGAAGATGAAAGCTCTCGAAAAACCGTTCGCATCCAGGTTGACGGCGAGGGTTTCGAGGCCCCGGAAAGAATCACAGTGAAGAGGGCCCTGGAGATGGTGGGACTTTCCTTCGGGGTATCCCCCGGCGAGGGCGACATCCAGGCCCCCTGCTGCACCGGGGGGTGCTACACCTGCCTGGTCTTGGCCGATGGAAGGCCCGAGCGCTCCTGCGTATCCCCTGTGAGGGAGACGATGGCGATACGGACTGAGCTACCCGATGGTTTCACGCCGGTGAGGGTCATTCACGGCCCTCAACCTCACTCGGTTGGTGGGAACGCGACCCCATGGTGGCTGAAGGCGAGGGGGCGCTACATCGAGGTAGCCATCTGGGTGGCGGGATGCAACCTCAGATGCCCCCAGTGCCAGAACTTAACCACCACCTACGACGGGAGGAACGCGCCCCTGAGCCCTCGGCGGGCGGCCGAGAGAGTGACCAGGGCTCGCCATCGCTATGGCGTGGACAGGATGGCTATCTCCGGAGGCGAACCGGCGCTTGACCGCCCCTGGCTTGTTCAGTATTTCAGTGAACTGAGAGCGCTCAATCCCGACCCCGACGCCCGGCTCCACCTGGATTCCAACGGCACGCTGTTGAGCAGGGATTACGTACACGAGCTGATCGACGCCGGGGCCACGGACATCGGCATTGAGCCTAAGGGGGTTTATCCGGAGACCTTCATGTGCATCACAGGCATCGAGGACGAGGCCCTGGCCCGCAGGTACCTGGAGACCGCCTGGAGGGCCACAGAATACGTGGTTTCGAGCTATAAGGACAGGGTTTTCCTGGGGGTTGGTCTGCCATATAACAAAGTGGTGATCGGTCTGGAGGAGGTGAGGGATTTCGGCAGAAAGCTGGCCTCCATAGACCCAGGCACGCAGCTCAGCGTCCTTGACTACTTTCCCAGCTTCAGGAGGAGGGATATCGAGAGACCGCAGCCGGGGGAGATGCTGACCGTGAAGCGGGTCCTGGAGGGAGCTGGGCTAAAGGCCGTGGTGGTGCAGACAGCCATCGGCCACATCGGGCCCGGTTAGGTTTTTCTGAGATCCAGTCATAATTCAGAACGTCCCGCTGGGCATTGCAAAGCCCTCCACTTGGTACTGGGTTTCTTGACTAAAAAGCCACCTGCGTCAAGCGCACAGGTGGCTTTCTGTTTTGCCAAACGATCAATGTCCTGCAACCAAGAATTCGTACGATCCAAGTATTAGATATTTGGATTGGGAACGTTTCTACGACACATATACGAAGGCAGCCGCCTGTTTGAAGGACATGCTCAACCCAAAAGTTCTTGAGCACGTTGAAAAACCCAAATGAACGCAATACTTCACTAACAGTGTGTATCTGGTTAGGGCTTTCAGGTACTACCCAAATGGCCTTCGGCGAGTTTAGATACACACGAGATGTTAACCACGTCTCATAGTCGAAATAGACAAGAACTCTCTCTATACTCTATTCAAAAGTCATTACCCCGACCATGACAAAAGCCCGTTATCTCGAAAAGAGATAGGGGCTTTTTGCACGCTTGTTTCAAACAAACCAGGCGGCTTGTTACCCACTTGCGTTCTTAAAGCACCCGGCATACAAATCCCTTCAAGTACTCCGACTCAGGGAAGGTGAGCAGGATTGGGTGGTCGGAGGCCTGGGAGAGCCTTTCGATGATCTGCACGTCGCGGCCGGCGTCAACGCTGGCCCCGAAGAGCACCTTCTGGAAGAGGTCGGGGCTCACCAGGCCCGAGCAGGAGAAGGTGAAGAGGATGCCGCCGGGGGCGATGATCTGCATGGCCAACAGGTTGATGTCCTTATAGCCCCGGCAGGCCGATTTCACCTGATGCTGAGAGTAGGCGAATTTCGGCGGGTCGAGGATGATCAGGCCAAAGGTCCGCCCCTGATCGCGGTATTCCCGCAGCACTTGAAAAACATCTCCTTCTACGTACTCGTCGTCACGGTCAGCGAACCCGTCAAGAGCCATGTTGCGCCGGGCCAGCTCCAGGGCCTCGGCCGAGGACTCGACGTTGGTGATGCGCCCGGCCCCGGCCGCGGCGGCGTAGACGGCGAAAGCCCCCGAGTAGGCGAAGCAGTTGAGGACCTCCTTCCCTTGGTCCCTGGGCCCAAGGACCAGGGGGCCCCGACAGTACCTCATCAACTGTTGACGGTTCTCCCGCTGGTCAAGATAGAAGCCGGTTTTCTGCCCCGTTTTGACGTCTACTAAGAAGCGGTGACCGTTCTCCGTTACCTCCACCAGGTTGGGTGGTTCCTCCCCATGCAGAAGGCCGGAGACCTGAGCCAATCCCTCCTTCTTCCGCACCTCCACGTCGCTCCGCTCGTAGATGCCCCTGGGCTTCAGCAAACCAGCCAACAGGCTGACCAATTCAGCCTTCCACCGCTCGATCCCCAGCGTGAGAAATTGGACCACCAGGTAATCGCCGTAGCGATCGAGAACCAGGCCGGGCAAGAGGTCGGATTCGGCGTTGACCAGGCGGTAGGCGTCGGTGGATGGATCGTCGACCAGGGCTCGACGGCCCGCGAAAGCCCGCTCCAGCCGGCGCCTCCAGAAGTCCCCCCCAATGACTTCGCTCTCGTCCCAGGTGAGGAGGCGCACCGTAATCTGAGAGCGGCGGTTCAGATAGCCCTGGGCCAGGAAGCGCCCCCGGTAGTCAGTTGCCACTACCACCTCTCCGTCGGCGACCTCTCCTTCGATGCGCTTGATGGCTCCGGAGAAGATCCAGGGATGCCGGTTCAGGATCGGCTTCTCCCGGCCCCGTTTCAAGACAACTCGTGCCATGTCACTCCTCATCCGATCATCCGCAGGAGCTCTGCCTCCTCCATCATGGGCACGCCCAGTCGGCGGGCTTTGTTGTATTTGGTGCCGCCGGGGGCCTCTCCCACCAGAAGATAATCGGTCTTGCTGGAGACGGATCCTGTAACCTTGCCGCCGTGGCCCTCGATCAGGGCTTTGGCCTCATCGCGGCTAATGGAGGGCAGGATGCCGGTGATGACGAAGGTCAACCCCGCCAGGGTCGGTGGTATCTCCTCCCCGACCTCCTCCCTCTCTTCCATCCTCACCCCGGCCCGCCGCAGCCTCTCGATCAGCTTCCGGTGTCGCTCCCGCCCAAACCACCCCACGATGCTGCCCGCCGTGTGAGGCCCCAGACCCTCGATGGCCTCCAATTCCTCCTGAGTAGCAGCCATCAGCTCGTCAATGGACGAGTAGTGCTCGGTCAGGAGCTGGGCTACGGTGCTACCCACGAAGCGAATGCCCAGGGCGGTGACGAGGCGCCAGAGGGGCCGGTACTTGGAGGCCTCGATAGCGGCCAGAAGGTTATCGCTGCTCTTCTCGGCGAAGCCCTCCAGAGACAGGATGTCCTCCCGGCGGAGATAGTAGAAATCGGCCACGTCCTTGAGCAGCCCCTCTTTCACGAACTGCTCGGCCATGCGGGAGCCAAAGCCCTCGATGTCCATAGTCCCCCGGAAGGCAAAGTACTCCACCCGCCGCACCAACTGAGCGGGGCAGGCAGCGTTGACACAGTAATGAGCCACCTCGCTCTCCGGCTTTACGGCTGGCTCGCCGCAGGCCGGGCAGCGATCGGGCATGTGGAAGACCGTCTCGTCGCCGGTGCGGAGGTCCACGATAGGCCCCACCACGTAGGGGATGACCTCCCCGGCCCGCCGCACGGTGACGGTGTCGCCGATGCGGATGTCCTTGCGGTGAATGGCCTCTTCGTTATGGAGGGACGCCTGCTTGACGATGACGCCCCCGACTTCCACTGGCCCCAGGATGGCGAAGGGATTCAAAGTGCCGGTGCGTCCGACGTTGACGCCGATGGCCAGCAGCCTGGTCGTCGCCTCCCGGCCAGGGAA
>JAUWYT010000133.1 GCA_030615705.1 Chloroflexota bacterium | reverse complement strand
CGCAAAGACGCCATACGCCGGGATGTAGGTTGTTTCGCGCACATGTGGATGCTTGAGCAGACAAGTGACACTCTCGCACAGGTCGTGTATTATCCCTATGACATAGGCTGCCTTGACGGTCAATGGATAAAAGTCTGAGTTACCCCCCACCGCATTGTTCAGTGCAGTCCATTCTGCTGATTCCTGTGACCAATTAGCTACTGAGACCCTTGGATGCGGAAGTTTCACGTTAACTGGGGCTGGCATTATCGCTCCTCCTTAAATGCGTTTGGCTTGCCCAAGACTCTGGAAGAGAATCTCGGCAAACATCCTTGACCCGAACCACTTCTCCTCGCGTGAATTATATCTATCTCTTCCCCAGAAGCAAGCCTCCGTTTACTGAAGTAATGCTACCGCACGATGAAACCGTCGAGGGCCGCGCCCTCGCCCAGGACCTTGATTCGCACCCGATGCTCCCCGTCCGTCAGGCCGCAGGCGATGGGCACTCGCACTCCGAACTCCGGCGCGGAGCTGCGAAGCTCGATCTCGACGGGCAGTCGGTCGTCAACGATCACCTGCAATGCGCCCGAGCCCTCGCTTTTGATCACCACCAAAATCAGATCGGTGCCATGAAAAGCAAAGGATAACCTCGGCCCTGCTTCCTCGCTCCGGCGGTAGGCTCCCAGCACCGCCTGTTCGTCGGCCAAGGTGCTCCACTCGCCCTCATAATGCACCGCCCAATGATCCTCCTGATGATAGCCCGGATACATGGCCGGCGGCCGGTTGGCGTACTCCTTCATCGCGTGATAGACCGGCAAGGGGGTGAAATCGGGCTCGACCATGCGGAAATAGTACCAGGCCTGGTCTTGCTCGGCCTCAGAGGGGCGCTTGAAGAACCAGAAGTTGACCACGCCCACCCAGGGCCACTCTGCTTGGACCAGCCGGTAGGCCTCCACGACGTAGCGGGCCTGTTGCTCCTCAGTAACATAGCCGTACGGTTTATCGGGGAAGTCGGCAGGGACGGCGTTCCAGTTCATCTCCGAGATCCAGATGGGCTTGTTCTCGTCGCCGTTTCTGACCATGATGTCGCGGATGTAAAGGGGACGGGAGAAGTTTATGACCCGAGGCCGCATCCGCCGGTCATAGGGGCCTGACCAGAGGCCATAGCCCTGCATGGCCAATACATCGAAGTAGTCCCTGGCCCCAGCGTCGTACATCCGCTGCAGGAAGATGAAGTCGTTCAGGTTATCAGGACCCAGATCGATAGTAGAGGCCAGGGCCCCGCTGATGGTCACACAATCGGGGTCGGCCTCCTTGGCTCGGGTGTAGCCAACCTTGAGCAGTTCCGTGTAGGCTTCGGGATCCACCGGCTGCTCGCCCCACTCAGGGTAGATGTTTGGCTCGTTCCAGATCTGGTAATACTTGATGCGGCCTTTGTAGCGGCTCACCACGGCGTGGACGAAGTCGCCGAAGTCGGTGTAGTCGTCGGGCGGGGCGTAGGTGCCAATCTCATCGCCTGCTGCCCGTGACCAGGCCGGGGGGTTGCTCAGGCGGGCGATGATCGAAAGATCGTACTTCTCGGCCAATTCCACGATGTTATCATATTTGGCCCAGGCCGAGCGATAGGGCTCGTGGCGACGGTCCTCGAAATCGCCCCTGCCGTGGATTTCGATATCCTCCCAGGGAAACTCCTGACGAATCCACTTGAAGCCGGCCTCGCTGACCATTTGTAAAGTGCGCTCTCGCTTCTCCGTCTCTACTTCTTGCTCTAGAAACACGTTGATGCCGAAGGGACAAACGCCGGTGTGGGACACAGGGACATAAGGTTTAGTCTTTGGCTGCGGTCGGGTCAGATTAGAGACCAGTTGGAACACCCCCCGCACCTGGGGCAGGGGTTCCTCCTCTCCCGTCCAGTTCAACAGGAGATGAGAAACAGAGGCCTGTCCTGAGGTCGCTTTGCTTACAAGCCGAAGGGCCCGCAAGGCGAAAAGCGACAATCCTACCAGAACTAGCAGGGCGACCAAGATGGCCGTGTTTCTCCTGTTGGTCAATCGCGCTAACAGATCACTCAAATTGGGTTTTTCTCCCCTTCCGTGTTCGGTTGAGAGGACAAACAAAAAGACCACAGGAAACCTGTGGCTCGGCTGCTCAGAATCGCACAGAGTTGTCCCCTTCAATGCCGACGAAGTTGGCTGACGGGTTTAGTAGCCTCTTTGCTTTGTATTTTACAGTCTCTCGAGCCTCTCCACATTTATCACGAAGACGATGGCCCCGCTGACCTCCACCTCTTTCGCCTGGGGCCATGCGGGCGTATACAGGCGAGACTTGACGTGCTGCTTGATGATACTCAGCGCCTCATCAACTTGGTCTTCCTCGAGACCGCTCACAATGGTCGTGTTACCTGCTCGCAGGAAACCGCCGGTGCTTGCCATGCGCGTGGCTCTGAAGCCCTGGGCTAACAGGGCATTGATTACTGCATCAGCATCGTCGTTGTGGACGATGGCCTGGATCAACTTCATAGGTCTCTTACCTCCTTCCTCGATGAAGCGGGCTTCCTAGCTTAAGTCCCCCAGTTCATACAAGATAGCCGCCGTGGCCACCAAGCCGGCCGTCTCAGCCCGCAGGATGCGCGGGCCCAGGGTGATGCGGACGATGCCGTACCGTTGAGCCAATGTCACCTCCTCAGAAGTGAAGCCCCCCTCGGGGCCGATGAAGAGGCTAATGGAAAAGGGCCTGGAAGGAAATGACGGGGCCTTGCTTTCCTTCGCCTCCTCTCCGCCCTCTGGGCCAGAGGCCGTTCCGGGCCGGCGGCCCTTCCCAAATACTAGCTTCAGGTTGACCCTCTTCTCTTCCTCCCAGGGCATCAGTGAGAGCCCTCCTGTCCGCCTTGCCCGTTCGCAGGCCTGGGAAAAGAGCGTGGCCAACTGGAGGTTGGGAAGCCTGCCCCGCCTACTTTGCTCTGCTGCTTCCTGAATGATGCGTTGCCAACGCCCCCTCTTCTTGTTCACGTCATCCAGGCTGGCGATGACGCAGCGCTGGCTGATGAGGGGCACGAATTCTACGATGCCTAGTTCCGTGCCCTTCTGCAAGACGAGCTCAAAATGGCTGCCCTTGAGCATGCCCTGATAGAGAGATATCTTGGTGCGGGGCTCGCCGGTAGCGAGAGTCTTGCTTAGCATCCTACCTACTACCTGCTCTCGCCCCACCCCGACGATTTCTGCCTCCCGCTCCCAGCCGGAGTTGTCCAGGACGACGATGTGGTCGCCAGGGCGTAGGCGCAGGACGTTTCGGATCTGGTGCACTGCTGGCCCGGTAATGGCAACTTTGTCATTCTCAAACTGCTTGGGCGATACAAAAAAGCGGTGCATAACCTGAATTCTCCTTTGGGAGTTGGAAGGTAGAGGCTGGAAGTTGGAGGGTCAACCTTTAACCTCTAACCTCCAATCTCCAACTTCCAACCTCCAACTAAGGTCACCCAATCCTTCTCCTGCCAACGTTCGACGATCTCTATCTCATGCTCTCTTAAAGCCGCCGTTACTTCCCCCTCCTGCTTTTCGATGATGCCCGCTGCGATCATCAGACCGGTCGGTCGAACTCGATCCATCAGCCCCTGGGCGGCGAGCTCAATGATCACCCTGGCCAGGATGTTGACGAGCACTAGCTCAAATTCCTCCGTGGCCTTGTCCAACGAGCCGGGCTCAACGGTGACGATGTCTTGCACTCCGTTGGATTGCACGTTAGCTCGGGCTGCTCTTACGGCCAGCGGATCGTTGTCCAGGGCCAGGACGGAGCCTGCTCCCAGCTTGGCCGCGGCGATAGCCAGGATCCCCGAGCCTGTGCCCAGGTCCAACACTTTGTCTCCCGGCTTCAGGTGCTCCTCTAGAGCCCGCAGGCACATCCGTGTGGTGGGATGCAAGCCCGTGCCGAAGGCCATGCTCGGATCCAGCTCGATCACGACCTCATCAGGCCGTGGCTTGTGCTCTTGCCACAGGGGCTTGATCACGATGCGCTGGCCGATCTGCAGGACGTGATAGTGCTTCTTCCAGGCATTGGCCCAATCGTCTTCGGTGAGCTCGCGGAACTCAGGTGGTGGGAGAGGGTAGATCTGACTTAGATGCCAGAGGGCCTCTTCTATGCTCTTCCGAGTTTCTAGTCCCTCTTCGCCCAAAGGCAGGTAGGTCTTGACTGTGACCACCGCCGTGTTGCCTGACTCGTCGTCAAAACCTGTTGACAGCACTGCCCCACCGCGCCCGTAGCGGTTAAACACTTCGCTCACCGCCTCAGCAGCTTCACCATCCACCTGCACACTGGCTTCCAGCCAACTCAATTCTTCACTTCCCTCTCATTTGAAGAAATCCACCATCTTCTCGAAGAAGCCCTTTTCTTCCTGGGGGATAACCTCCTTACCCAACGTCTTGGCCAAATCCTTGAACAGTTCTTTCTGTTCGTCGCTCAATTCAGTGGGAATCGCTACCTGTACCATCACCAACTGGTCGCCCCGGCCATTGCGCCTGAGATAGGGCACGCCTTTGCCCCGCACCCGGAAAACCTTGCCCGTCTGAGTGCCGGCGGGGATGACCAATATCTCATCACCGTCCAGCGTAGGCACCATAACCTGATCGCCCAGGGCTGCCTGGGCGACGTTTATCGCCAATTCCAGGACGATGTTGTTATCCTGACGGCGGAAATACCGATGGCGCTTGACCGAGAGAACCACGTAGAGGTTGCCCGGTGGGCCGCCCCGCGTTCCGGGCTCCCCTTCACCGGCCAGGCGGATCTGTGTCCCGTTATCTACCCCCGCCGGCACTTTGACGGAGATGGTGCGGGTCACTCGCACGCGCTTCTGACCACGGCACTCAGTGCAAGGGGTGGTTACAATCTCCCCCTCCCCTCTGCAGCCGGGACAGGTGCTCACGTTGATAAAAGAACCGAGGATGGACTGTTGGGTGCGCCGCACCTCGCCGGTGCCGTTACACTGGGGGCAGCGGATAGGACTGGTGCCCGGCTCAGCGCCGCTGCCGTGACAGCGACGGCAGGTCTCATAGCGGGGAATTTCCAGTTCCTTCTCGCAGCCGAAGACAGCTTCCTCGAAAGAGATGGTCAGATCGTAGCGCAGGTCAGCCCCTCGGCGGGGCGCGCGCCGAGACCCGGTGCGGGGGCCGAAGCCAAAGAGGTCTCCGAAGATGTCACTGAAGCCGCCGAACCCGAAGTCGCTGAAGTCGCCCCAGCGCCCCTGCACGCCAGAATGACCGAAGCGGTCGTAGGTGGCTCGCTTCTCCTGATCAGAGAGCACCTCGTAGGCCTCGTTTATGCCTTTGAATTTAGCTTCGGCGTCGGGGCTCTTATTGACGTCGGGGTGATATTGGCGGGCCAGCCGCCGGTAGGCCTTCTTTATCTCATCCTGGCTGGCCGAGCGGCCCACGCCGAGAACTTCGTAGTAGTCACGCTTCGTGCTCATCTGCTCTCAGTTCTCACTACATTTGGCTGGGTATTTCTTCGGCTCGCCAAAGGGGCCATTGAGTAATAACTTGGTCAACGGCCAGTGTCATCTATCAAACTTCCTTTCCCAAACGCCGCGAAATTCCCTATTGACAGATTGAAAGTTTTAGAGTATAATATATACGCAGGTCCGAACCCGTCTATAGTGGCGGA
>JAUWYT010000266.1 GCA_030615705.1 Chloroflexota bacterium | reverse complement strand
AGAAGACGCGGGGTGGCACGAAAAGTTCGCCGCTCTCGGCGATGGTGCACTCCAGGTTGACCAAAGCCAGGTCGGCTTCTTGCAGCAGGGGCAGCACGTGGGCCCAGGGATAGCGGGGGCCCTGCTGGAGAATCACCTGGTTGACCAGCCGGCCCAGCATCGCGTCTCCCCCGAAAGCCAGAGTGATGGGCCTTAGACCCGCTTTCGGAGTGGGCGAGGGAGGGGGAGGGAGCGTGGCTGTAGAGACAGGCAGGCAACCTGTGCCGGAAAGAAGCCACGCCAGCATGGCCAAGGGCATCAGGCAGTGCCTGATCACGGCCTGGATTCCGCCCGCAAAGCAGGATTTGGGAAACATGATATGCTCCTTGGTAGAGGTAAGGCTTGCCCTTACCCAAACGAGGGCAACCGCGAGGGATTGCCCCTACCCGAACGCCAAGAGACGCTCCGGCTGGCCTCGGTACTCCTCCCAGGGAATCTCCCCCTTCACGATGTCCATCAGCACTGAGTGCAGGGCCAGATTGACGGGTGCGTCCAGGCCCAGCTCTTGGGCGTACCTGACTACCGCACCGTTCAGGTACTCCACCTCCGATTTGCCTTTGCGCCTGGACAAGTCCATGTGCAAGGAGGGCATCTTGCCCCCCCGGCCAGGGACGATGACTCTCCGGAAAATGGGGCGCAAGAACCAGGCGGGCAAGGAGCAGATGGCCCAGGCGAAGAGGGGCACAGGGTAGCCAGGCAGGGACACCGGCCGCAGGCCCAGGGCCCGCATCACCGCCGCAGCCTCGCGGAAGGCTGCCTGTTCCAGGACAAATAGGCGGCTATCAGCAAAGACCTCATCGGGGAACATGTCCAGAATAGCTGGGGAAGCGTTGGCGACGATGTTAAGGAGCAGCTTGGACCATTTCATCGTTTGGTAGTCTCGATATACTGAAGTCCTGAAACCAGCCTCACGAAGGACCTCGCTTGACTCAGCGACCGACTGGCCAGGCGCGGTCGGCGCCAGGCCGATGCCGCCCCGCGTTGTGGCCAGGCGCACCAACCCGGGCTCCAGCACCTCCACCGACAGGGTGATCACCGCGGAGAGAATCGCCGCCTTGCCCAGGATCTCCGCTGCCGTTTCCTCGCCTCCCACGCCGTTCTGCAGGACGAGGATAGGAATGCCGCGCCGGGCCAGAGGCTCGGCCTGAGCTGCGGCCTCAGTTGTATCGTAAGCTTTCACGGTAAAGAGAATCAAATCGAATGGCTCACCGACCACATCCAGCGCACTCGTTACCGCGCGCACGTTCATCGCCTGTGTGACCCGTCCGCCCTCCTCGAGGCCTAAGCCCCGCGCTCGCACGGCGGCCACATAAGGTTGACGGCCCACTAAGGTGACTTCGTTGCCCGCTCGGGCCAACCTATGCCCTACTAGCGAACCGATAGCTCTCGCTCCGACGATCAAGACCCGCATGTCTCTTCCCTCCGTCATTACCCCAGTCTTGCCGCAGACGGCCACCCTAATCCTTGCTCTCTACTTCTACCAACTCGTAAGCTGTGCTTCCCAAACCTAACTCAGCCGCAGCATTAATTTGCTCCTGGGCGTCAACGTCAAGTGCATCAGCCAGGATGCGGTCACCCTGGCGCAACCCCTTGTCGGCCGCCAGCGAACCTGGCAAAGGGACAGCTTGATTGATCAGATCGTAGCTTGCCTGTTCGATGGCCACGATGTCAGTGGAAGCGAGGATGCCCTGATCCTGCACCAGCGGGGTGTCGGCGACGGGCATGCAGTCACATTCGGGCTGCACCTCCAGCACAAAGTTGAAGTAGAGCACCTTGCCCGGCGCGAAGGTGCTTAATACAGCCTGAGCAGCCTCGGCCAGGCCCCGTTGGAACTCTGTCAGCTCGCGCCCCTTGGTGATAGCCTCCTCAGGACAGACACGGGCACAACGCCCACAGCGCCAACATTTATCCTCATCAAAGAAGATATCTGCACCGTCGAACAGGACGGCCCCGGTGGGACACACGTGATAGCACTGCAAGCATAGGTTACACATCTCTAGATTACGGACCATGTCCATCTCGCTCGGCACGTGCAGGTGGCCTCGCGCTCGCTTCCAATCGCCGCTGCGGTGGCGGCCACTGACTCCGCCCATGGAAATGTTCTTAATCGCCCCGCCGTAACCGGCCTGGATGTGCCCTTTGCAGTGGGAGACCACCACCATGGCCGGCGCGTCGTGGATGGCCGAACACACGCTGATCTCGCCCAGAATGGGGCCTGCTTTGACCGGCACGTTGTCATAGCCGAAGATGCCATCGGCCAAAATCACCGGAGCACCCACGGACAGGGGATTGATACCCTCCTGGTTGGCAACTTCCAGGTAATCCCAGCCCAGGATGCGAGTGCTATCGGTCACGAAGGGCTTGCCGCCAACTGCCTTGACCCCTTCAACGATCTTGCATAGGAAAATCGGCCGCACGATGCGGTGGGCTCCCTCCGAACCAAAATGGGTTTTCACAGCCACATAATCATCGTGTTCGATGTGCTGAGAAAAGTCCAGCCGCTTGATTAACTCCTCTAGCTTGGCAATCAGGCTGTACTTGTAGTCCCACCTGGTCGCCCGTGCACTGGCATAGTAAACTATGCTGGTTCTACTCCTCTTCGCCATTCCAGCCCCCCTTTTGCAGTCTAAATTCACCTTCCCTGGCTTCTTCGACTGTTCGATGTGACCGCGGCAGAGCAGAGAACAGTTGACGCAACTTCACTGCAGCCTCGGTGTTGTAAACAATAAAGCGGTTTGAGCAGGAGGAGATTTCCATGGGAATCTTTCGTTATGTCATCATGGTAGCCCTCGGCTATTTGATGGGCTCCATTCCTGTCGGCTACTTGGTGGCAAAGTTCATGAAAGGTGTTGATGTACGCCAACATGGCAGCGGCCGCACCGGGGGCACCAACGTCTGGCGTGCTGCTGGCCTTTGGCCAGCTATCCTCACTGCGTCAGGCGATTTTCTAAAGGGCATGATCGCCGTTTGGATTGCCAGAACTATCCTGGGCAACTCAGTTGGCGAAGTCCTTGTAGGGCTGGCTGCGGTTGCAGGCCATAACTGGTCTGTTTTCCTAGGCTGGCGGGGTGGTGCTGGCACCGCTACCAATCTAGGCGTGATCTCGATGCTGTCCTTCCCCGTGGCCCTGGCTCTGAGCGGGGCCGGGGTCCTGGTCATGGTCGTCTCCCGCTATGCCTCTCTGGCCTCTTTGGCAGTGGCTATCCTCGCACCCACCATCTTCTTGAGCCTGGCCCTCTTTGCTCAACATCCCCTTCCGCACGCCATCTATGGCCTATTGGCAGGCGCCACTGTTGTCCTGGCCCTTCGCCCCAACATCGCCCGCCTACTGGCCGGCACCGAGCGGCGCTTGAGCTA